>JABSQI010000474.1 GCA_013215905.1 Legionellales bacterium
GACTAAGTAAATCAAATTAAATGTTTCCCCGATACGGTAATTAATTTGCAAAGAAATTATATTATCCAGCTACCCGTCAAACATTTGTTTTATTACGAAAAGTTTGAGGAATATCCGTCTTGAAAGTCCCTCTCATTGTAATATTTTTCGTTTTTAGGATATGGCAAATTCTCTACGTCGAAGAATCCAAAACATCAACTGAATACGAGTCATGAATTTTCGTTGTAGTACGATTTTATTGGTGGTGTACTTTAGAGGATTTACGAAGGTCGATTATGAAATTAATATACGTCGTAGTCCTTTCTTGAGTTGTTACCATTATTTAAATTAATTTTTAAAGGTAATTTAAAAGAATTGACCGTAAGCAATCAAATTCAGTTTTTGCAGACTTGCTATATAAAAAATATTTGTTTCTATATTTATTCATATTTGCCATAGGAATACCACAGTATAGGAAAATAAATTATCACGTATCATTGGAGCCGTTAGTGGCCCTCGCAAACTTATCGGTATATCAGGACAATCGGCAGGTCACTTTTCATGTCTCATCTCCACACAATTCACGTCACTTTGATCCTTAATACTTTATGCACGAGGGGGTGGGTAACTTTACCCCCGCCCCACGCTAATTTCTCAATTTTGGTCCAAATCACATATAACTTCGTAGAATCATGGAAGGGACCGAATATAAGTCAAAAAGTCAAACAAATATGTTTTCGGACCTTTTTTACGCAAATTACGGCGAAATCACGAAATTTATGACGTCATCAGTCATAAATACAGAAAAAAGATATACTTGTCATTTTTTTTTATTGAAAATTATATGTTTGAACTTATTATGATTTGTTACTTATTGTAACATTAAAATTGTCAAATTTTTGTCAATATCCAGTGAAAATTGAGCCGTTTTTTTCATTTTTAGAATTTTAGCTATTTTCAGTCTAATTTTGACAGAATCACTATAAAATTCTATATGCACCTCTAGTCGAACATTTGGCATAAACAGTGACACAATATGTGTACTGCGGGGTTCATTTGAGAGTTATGCGGTAACGTTT
Organism: Legionellales bacterium; assembly: GCA_013215905.1. Next base: position 1,059 of record JABSQI010000474.1, read on the forward strand.
GCTTGGGGGTAAATTTACACCCTTGTGCGAATAGGGTTAAAACAGTGCCAGTTGAATTGTTGTGCACTTCAGATTTTAAAATTGCGTATTGTGTCATATTTTGTGAGTTTATACACAATACATATCCCAAAACTCAACTATTTTTTAGTTGCAGTCACGATATTGGTGAGGGAAAAGACAAATCTTTGGCTGTAACTTTAGTCTGTTGAAAATACAGACAATTTTGTAAGCCAAACTATTTCACACAGTTGAGCGTGTCCCTATAATGACCATATTTATGCCCTATGGTACTAAACCATGTAATATATTTTCTTAAAAAATGGGTGTAAAATTTCACCTGCAGAACATTTAATCTCACGCTCTAATTTTATTTAACTATAAATCAACCAGTGCTGATGTTTGTAAATCTGCTAATTTTTAATGACTCTAACAGGATCTTGGGTACAGTAACTTTTTAGTTGCAGAGAGAAAATATTTGAGTTTCGGGAATCGTACATTCTATACGACTTTTGAGATTTTTCTTTAACTTAACATTCGTTTACTTACACTCAGTAATGCGTACGTTGTACAAATATTTACTAATAAAAGTGCCTTTTACCGTGTATTACGTAGATGAACTTCTGTTCAGCATCACTTTTTGAGACTGAGTCAACTTCATCTGCATCTATTGAACACTAAAAACATAAAATCAGATGTGTGGATAGACGAATACGATATGT
>JABSQI010000475.1 GCA_013215905.1 Legionellales bacterium
TAATTTTACATTTCGTGAATTAAATCCATTTTTTAACCCTTCAGTGCACGGCTCAAAATTTCAAAAATAAAAATGACTCAATCTTTGCTTAGAAGTGGTTTAAGAGATAAAATTTACTGAAAATATTTGCATGTCTTCATCTATTTTGGCTAGGAAGTGCTCTCGGAGTTGGAAATTTTAAGATTTTTCAGCGTGAATTTTTCCAAGTAAAACAAATCTATGGAATGCATAAATATTTTTATGTGCCGTTTTTTTTATTGTATATACCATACAATGAAAGCATATTACAAAGTATTCACAGCAATTTTAAGTAATATAAAAATTACTTTGTCACAGATCCTCTTCAAAAATCTTTTTGAAGAAATATATTTTGTTGTTAAACTAAAATAAAAAATGGACAAAATTCTTTAAATATTATTTTTAAATATAAATTTAAAAATAATTGCCTAATTAAGCTTTGAAAAGTCAAGCCACAGTTAAAGTTAATTTAAACGTTAGCATAAATGTAAACATATTATCAAACGTAATATGTCAAAACATTCAATTTAAAAAACCAAATTATTTGTGTTTTATGTAATAAAACAATTTAAAATAAACTTGCAAAATTGTATTGCAGAATTATAGTCTACGTCACCGCTTTTATGGTAAGATGCTGTTTTTCTTATCAAATGAAATTCAAGTTCTTTCAATGTGTGATAACCATTTCGGAAAATCTATTGTGAAGAATAAACAAATACTCACATGAAAATGCGAGACCACTTATAAAGAGAGTTATTTCCGAAATTACAAATATACACATTGAAACAAAAGACTTCAAAAATAAACACATTTTCGAAATTGTAAAGATCCACATGAAAATACAAAACTTCGAAAATAAACGTATTTTTGAAATTGTTATTATACACATGAAAATGTGAAAATTCATATTTTTTTGAAATTATAAATATCCTTATGAGTATGTGTACCTTCAAAAATAAGACTTATATATTTTTGAAACAGTAAATTTTCTTATAGAAAACAGAAACTTCAAAAATAAATATTTTTGGAAATTGTATATAGCCAAATGAAAATGTTAGACTTCAAAAAGATAAACATTTTTGAAATTGTTAATTTTCACATGAAAATGTGAAACTTCAAAAAGATAAATATTTTTGAAATTGTATATAGCTGCATGGAAATATGATACTTCGAAAATTGTCATATTATTTGAAATCGTGTATATTCTTATGAAAAAGTTTAACTTCAAAAATTAAGATGAACATTTTTGAAAATGTAAATATTCTTATGAAAATGTGAATATTCGGAAACAAAAGTAAATTTGTATATTCACATATTATGTGAGCTTTCAAAAAAAAGTATTTTTGAAAGCAGATGCAGGAAAAAGTTTGTTTTGCTGATAACATTTTTTAACATTTAGATTTATTCTAACAAATTTATTGTGAAAATTAAAATGTAATTTCACTTTAATGAATATTTCAAATCAAGTAAAATGTTAAATTTGAACAGAAGAAGCAAAGAGTATAGTTTTGCTTCAAAGTTGTTTTGATAGACATCATAAAACCTAGGTCATGTTTTAAGTTTTATTTTAATGATAAGAGTGACGATTCTTATTTTTTAATACTTAAAAATGTGTATATTATGATGTATTTGGTGCTTAAGAAGAGCACAAGAAGTTGTTTTGTTTGAAATAGCCAAGAAGGTACTAGCCCTAAGAGAGGCTAGGGTGGTTGCTGAATAAAGTCCCCTAGGGGGCAAATAAAACTCCATTATT
>JABSQI010000476.1 GCA_013215905.1 Legionellales bacterium
CTCCAAAACTATACACTATGTGCACGCGGACGCACGTCCGCGTGAATGCTCATATAAGGGCAGAAATACTAAAAAATGAGATTAAAATGCCACAATCTCTTGGGAAAATGAAAAAGTGACATAATTTTTTACAAAAAAAAAAAAGTTAATTTATATCTTCGTGGTCAACAAAATGTTGAGATCATCACTATTACAACAACAAATAGGTTGTTTATGGCAGCTGGCATATGCAATAATTCAAAATGCACACAGATAAATGAACTGGGAAAATGTATTTCTATTTTTTTTGTTTATAGCCCCAAAGAAATATACAAAGTATTTTCTTTCTGAGAAATTAAGACAAAAAATGGGGGCTTTCTATTATTAGATAAATAACAAGATAAACTTATAATTTATGATTAAATTAATCCGATTTTTTGCATAAATCTCCTTCTCCAGTTTTTATAAATGAGACACCCTTTTCGCTCGTTCCAATCGTTAAGCGCACAAAATATTCGAGCTCTATGTTCAGGGTTATGGAATGTGACGTACTTAGGCCAATAAAGGAGAAGGAATCTGTTGAAGCTTTCAACTTCGGAAGTCCATTTACCGTTACCTTCACATATATAATCAGTGAGGACATTTGTTTTGCCAAATATTGTTTCTCAAATTCTGTAACTTGTTCATAGAGAAAATTTTGTGGGGTGTTGAAAAAATCTGAAAAAATTATAAATTATTTGTATATTTGAAAGAAACTTTGTCCAAAAGTTTTTTTTTCCACAGAAAAAGTTTTTTTTTATAAATAAAATGAAGCAATGGAAGCTGGATGTAAATGATGTTTCAGATTTTTTAAGTGTCTTCAAGTAAGGAAGTAAGTATTATTTTTTTTGTTTACTTGCAAAATTGTTTACTTTACTATGAAACATTTTTTGGTTAATTTTTTTCCCAAAACAATTCCCACTCAGACGGACATTTTCTTTACTTTAATTTTTGTTCCTGCTTGTTGTGAAGGTGTTGCAAAAGAAAATAGAGCGACAAATAAAATTCTAAGCAATTCTTTTAGATGAATAAATCCCCAGAAAAAGTGGTTTACTTTTTGGGATCCCTGTTCGGACGAAGGATGAAGCTTAGAAATTTATTGTCTGGTTGGTGCATGTGATCCCGATTTGAATAGTGAACAAAAAAACGAGATTGTAAACAAAGGTAAACAACTTTTAAATTACAAGATATACAACATTTATGTATGTCTTCATGCATTTACCAGCTACTTACCTGCTTTGCAGCTTTCTATCAATTTGGCCGAAAACCATTTCACATTTTTTTCAGTTAAAAAATTGTGCAGATTAATTTGATTTCAATCAATTAATCGAATTATTACTTTATAATTAGGATTTAGAGATATCTATTATAATTATCATTTTTTTATTATAAATTAACTGGACTTATTTGTCCATATCTTAGATATTTACTCACCAAAAAAAATACTGAGTATATTATTACTACATTTTACAAAAGCATAAAAATCTTGGTACTAAAGACTATTGTATTTCGCCTAATTTGGGCAAACGCTTGAAAACTCAGAAAAATAATTATGCATGTAAAATATTTTTATAATGTTTGCATAGGACTGCCAATAGTGATGATCTCATATACATAAAATGGAAATAGATTTGCAACAACAAAAAAAAGAAGTGAGATGAAGAAAGACAAGAGTTTTCAGTGAATTTCACAAATTGAAAACATCATCACTTTCCCTGGTAAACTTTCTACTGTTTAAAAAAAAACTGTA
>JABSQI010000477.1 GCA_013215905.1 Legionellales bacterium
ACTTAGGTGTGTAATCAATTTGTTCACATGATACACAAATATATCTTTTATCAGGTCTTTTAATTAAGCCAAATAAATACTTCTTCATTACTACATATTCATGTATATGACCATGTATATTAATACCTATTCTATAATCTAACTCTCTAGTATGTACAGGAGAGTGAGTTAAGAATGTAGTTACTCTTTCTTTATGAAATTTCTTCTTCATCATACCTGCTACCTTAGTAACATAGTTTAATAAATCAGGTACATGGTTAGGCATATCATGATTACCTAAGATTACTATTTTAGTACCTTTAAGTTTGTCTAATATATCATATTTACGTGTCTCCATAGTCACATCACCTAGAATATATGTAGTATCTCTTTTGTTTACTACACTATTCCATTGTTTAATGATATAATCATCTTGTTCTTTAGCATCTTTAAATCCACGTTTAATAGCCATATTAGTATGACCAAAGTGAGGATCTGCTATAAATCTTACATTGCTCATGTTGTTTAGTTTTAATTGTTAATAAATATATACTTTCAGGAGTTTTACCTGGCCTCACACCTCCACGGCATGTGTACTTCTTGAGGTAATTACCCCCCTCATCTACTCAGGAAACCTTTATCAGTGTGTTAACCCACTTTACTTGTTATCTGTGTAAATTATACTATAGTATATGTCTTTAATATTATATACCATAAAAGAGCCTAGTTATCGCAAACCGACGTGTAGAGATCAATCTACTAAGCCCACTGTCTTCCTCTTTTATCTTTACAGTTGTGTACTTTAACTGTGATATAATGTTTTTATAATAATTTAGTTATTATTAATACTGAAATAATAGAAAGCACCCCATAGTATAGCAACTAACGCTACTACTAATAAGTCTAAGTTGTCTCCATTTACTCGTGCAACATTCCTACTAATCTCATTCCTTAGTAATACTATACTAAAGAACAATGCAAACATTAATATTATTGATTCTATCATATCATTTAGTTTAGTTAATAATTACCCTTGTCATCATCATGAACAGGGTCAACGTCTATAGTATAATTATAAAGTTCTTCATCGTGATATAATCTATAACTTTGTTTTATATCATAGTAATTCTCTTTAATAGTCAATGGTGATTTAATACACCACCATATGAATCTAAAGAATAAAGTTATTCTTAATTTCATATCATTTAGTTTTAGTTAATAAAAATGAGCTTTGGGTTTCAAGTAGCTCAGACTCTCATGTTCACATTATGGTAGATACATTTACCAAATACTAGTTTAAAGACATAGTTTTAATAGGTCTATTGTTAATTAGTATACTATTCCATACACATCAATATAGTTTCTCAGGCTATATCAATGTATACTTCATAATAGGTAGAGTATCAGTTTACTTGTTCATGAACTACCATTTGGACTCTCAGAGCTGTTTCTTGTGTTGAGCACAATCATTTTCAGGATCTTCTTTAATGTTTAATTAACAATAAGTTATAAATTATACAGGTTATATAAATAAATAATATAATAGTTATTTTTATCTCTTTATTAGTTGCTTTTTGAATTTTGTGTAATAAATCTAATAAGGGATCAAATCTCCACTCTATGAAACATATTAATAGATTTAATAATACTCTACCTAGCATAAATGCGCATAATAGAATAAGAAACAATAACATAAATGTGATCAAAAATATTAGTTTAATGATAAGTTAGATAGATTAGTTAATTATAACATTACAGTGTAAATTGCT
>JABSQI010000478.1 GCA_013215905.1 Legionellales bacterium
TAATAGAAACTAAATAAATAATGTTAACTAAAAAATTATAATAAGAATCCCTATTACTAAAAGGAAAAGATCTAAATAAATCTCCTTCTAATAAATGTCTAAATGCACTATTAATTTCTGATTCAACATATCCAACAGTTGTTGAAGTTAAAAATTTTTGTGTAGTGTTGTCTATAAATAATCTATTTTTATAAAAACCTTTTTCAAATTGAAATCTATTTATAAATGTATCTCCACCAGTAACAACAAAATCAACATATGATTTAGGTATTTGATAGGAATGCATTTTAATATATGTAACATTATCAAAATCTTGATAAGGTGTCGCTGAAGATTTTAATGCTCCATAATACATATATGGAGAAGTACCAATAGACCATTTATGTTTATCTATTACAACCTCTTCTTTAGACCAAGAATTTTGTAAACCAATACCATCTGAACCAGCTACTCTTGAATCAATAATAATAGTATCTAATGTATTAAGAGGTTGTCCTAAAGTAGTTTGTATATAATTATTACCATAAAAATGATCTTGAATATCTCTTTTTAACATTGGATATTGATATGGAAAACTTAAATCACATACACTTCTCATACTATCTACTAAAACTCCAAATGAAGGTCCTCTATCAAGAGAATTTAATTGTGCATCAGTATCAAAAGTAGCAGTTGGTTCAACCGAATTACAAGATTGTTTATATCTTGCAAGTAATGTTCTTTGTCTATAATCATTATTTTTAATAGTTGTACTCCCTTGTCCAAGACCATCTGTACTAAAATCAGTATTATAACCAGCATATACCATTCCTGAAATAGGAATATTATATATAAATGTCCACCAATAGGGATCCATAGGACTGGCTATTCTAGGATATTTATGTCTATTTAAAAATACACTAACTCCTGCATTATATCCACCTACCCATTCTCTATATGCATATGCGCTATCAGCGGTGTCTAATGGGTCCCATGAACCAGTTGCAATCCCACCATCCCAAAATTGTTCTGTATAAGTATCACAATAAGCAAAATTAACAGTTCCACATGGAGGTTTATTACTATCAAAAAACATATCACCAAAAACAGTTGCTTCTGGTTTTAAATAATCAACAGATAATGTAACTGGATCATTCATTGTACTTTTAGGTGTGTGTATTTCAAGTATATTCCACCATGTATAAATTGGATTTTTTCTATTATAAAATCCAATGCCATTTGCTTCTGTACCTGGTTTAATATCAGGAGTTAAAAATAAAATATTTGGCCATACACCATTAGTTTCTAATTCATTAAAATCATCAACAGCTTCTCTACCAAAAGCATTGCCTCCTGTATCCCATTCTCTAGTAGATACACTTGTGTCACACACATTAAAAAATCCTTTATCAATTACTGTTTTATTATTAGTTCTATTTGATCTAACAATATAATATCCTGTAACATTATCAACATATTCAGCAGGAATTGCAACTACAAGTACATGTAATCCTAAAGGATATAATTTTAAACTTCCTTCTGAATTATTCATACTCCATTTTTCATGTTCGGGAGAATATGTTGGAGATATTAATGTATTTAAAGGCGTTAGTAGTCCTAAAGGACCAGGTAAAAATCCTGTATTAAAATCATACATTTTTGATTCGTCTCGTTGTCTAAAGCTAAAAAAGGTTTTTCTGATCTGTTTTTTTCAGTGACAAGCTCATCAGAAGGTATGTTGAAAACTTTGTGTTTCAAATTT
>JABSQI010000479.1 GCA_013215905.1 Legionellales bacterium
CCCGTAGTAGTTCATGTTGTTTATAACATTGATGAAGCAGAATTACAAGATATACCTGATGCTCAAATACTAGAGCAAATAGCTATTTTAAATAGAGATTTTCGAGCTTTAAATGATGATAAAGACTCTATACCTGATGTATTTAGTAATCTTGTTACAGATATGCAAATAGAATTCTGCTTAAAAGAAATTACAAGAACTTCTACAACTGAATATTCTTTTAGTTATTGGAGTGATGGAATTAAGTCAGATTATACTGGAGGCAAATCTCCATGGAATACTGATCGATACTTAAACATTTGGATTTGTAATTTCTCAGGAGGTATGTTAGGGTATGCACAATTCCCAGAATTAGGTGCTGATTCAACTGATGGGGTAGTAATAGATTATATGGTTGTTGGAGAAGATACAACTACATGGAACGTAATGGATCAATATGCAGGAAGAGTACTGCATCATGAAATAGGCCATTGGCTCAATCTAAGACATATATGGGGAGATGCTTATAGTTGCGAAGTTACAGATTTTGTAGATGATACTCCTACTCAAAAGTTTCTTTATAGAAAATGTGTTGAGGATACGACGACATGTGGCTCTAGAGACCTTGTAATGAATTATATGGACTATGTACCCACATGGTGTATGAGATGCTTCACACAGGGCCAAAAATTAAGAGCATGGGCAAGTATGGCACTATTTAGAAATGAAATATTTCATAATAGTTGTGATGACTTAATAGCTATAAGTAAAATTGAAGAATTAGAGATTAAAATATACTCAAATTCTGTATCAAGACATTTAGATATAGAAATTCCTGAACCTAGAAATAGTGTAATAGTTATTATAGATAACTTTGGAAGAACTATCTATACTGAACGAGTATCAGATAGTAAAGTAAGAGTATATCTTCATAATATTTCTAATGGAGTATATCATGTGGTGTTAAAATCACCAACAGGCAAAATACTTAGAAAACGTTCAATAAGTTTTCTATAATACTTTATAAAAAAAATAAAAATGACAAAAACATGGATTAATAGATTGGTTATTATGGGATGTATTGGTTTAATTATAGTACATCTTATACATAATAATATTGATGCTGCTATACCTTGGTGTTTAATATTATATCTAACTATTTCAAACCGAATAAAATAAGGATGAAAAATAATAAACATGGATAAAGAATGTAAGTGTAAAAACCCCATATTGCAGGAAGCCACAAAACAATGTGGAAAATGTAACGCATATATTGATAGGGTAAAACACATTTTATTGGCCAATCCTGGGGTAAAACCCATTTCTCATGATAGAAAAACCGAATAAAATAAAGAATGGTAGAAAAGATAAAAAGATTAATAACTTTATATGAAAAAATAATTCATGGCGATAAAAATACAGTTGGGTTATTTGATTGTTATGACACTTATTATAAGGGAATTTGGGATGATCTCCTTACAGAAGTTGAAACTCTTAAAGAAGAACTAAACCAATTAAAAACGTTTCAAGTCGGTGACCAAGTCACATATAAAGCTCATGAAGGAGCAAAGCCAGAGCATGGTACTGTTTCTACCATAGAGAATTTACCTAATGGAGAACAGAAAGTATGGGTCCGATATACCACTGGTGGAACGGGTTCTCTAACTTCTACAGATAAACTAACATAAAAATAACTATATAAGAAGTTGGGAAGAATGCCTCATTGAGAAGGGGCGATGGTTTAGCTAGATGGCCAGGGAT
>JABSQI010000048.1 GCA_013215905.1 Legionellales bacterium
TTTATTTATTGGTACAATGCATTCCTTCTTAAATAGATTTATTGTAATTCCTTTTTCTTCATTTCATAATAATCTAATTAAAGGAGAAAAAATGTTCATACAATGTCAAACATCAGACATTTTTGAAAAATTTAGAAAAGAAAAAAAATGCTGTGATAGTTGCATAATATTATAGAAAATATTAGGAGATAAAAATGAAAAAATTAATTCTAACAACAATCTTGATAATTTTAGCAAATACAATATATGCAGATGGAATAACAGATGATATAGAGCAGTATCTTGGACAATATCCTGATAGAATTAGTCCAGATGGATGGGTAATATTTCCAGCAAATATATTGATAGATAATGTAAAAGATTTTAGTACAGAATGTGAATATAGAGTGTACACAGCAGGAAATAGATGGTTAACACACGGGTATGTTAGTGCAAAAATAGCACGTTTTGTATGGCCACACTGTCCATTTAAGCATGTATATCTTAAAGTTACAAATGATAGAAAAAATGACCTTGTTAATGAACAAAAAGAAACTGAAATATATCAAATAACTAAATTAGAAGAGAAATGTCCTTCTTACTTAAGATATATTAAGAAAAAAGAACAAGAAGAAATAAATAAGTTAAATGTTTTGTTACACCAAATTGATGTCAAAATAAATCAACTTAAAAAGAGTCAAGATAGTGTTGAATTAATAGTAAAAATGGACACAGAAATTAAAAAATTAAAGAAGCAAGCTAATAAAACTTGCTATGACAATTGTGTGATACTGTAATAATTTATAAATTAAAATATAGATGTAAAGATTAAAAATAATTAGGTTTTTATATTGAGTAAATAAATATTATAATAGATGTCATGAAAACAAAAGCATACATAACATTTTTCTTGCTGTTATTTTCTGTAAACGTATTTGCCCAATTTAAAGTATCGTTGCTTAAAAATGAGCAAATACAATTAATGAAAAAATATAAAGTACTATCTAATAATCCTCCAATAAATATTGCTAATTTAAGGAATCTAACAGTAGATTACTATAATTTTGACGGTAAGATTAAACAGGGTGAGCTTGTTGTTCATGCGACAATTGCCACAGCACTAACAAATATATTTAAAGAGCTGCTAAAAATTAAATTTCCAATAAATAGGGTTGAGCTTGTTGAGCAACTTTTCATCAGTGGAGGGAATGATCCCGATATTGCAAATATCACAAGTTCTTTTTATGATAGAAATATTGATAATGTTGGGGTGTACCATAGGTATGATAAAATTTTTGCGTCCAGAAATTCACCCAAATCAGCTATAAATACTATTATATCTTTGTTTAATCCAGTTATTGAAAATAAGAATAATAACGCATCACCTGCACATACTGAAATTAATAGTTCAATGAAATCTTTACATGCATATGGGTTTGCAATTGATATTAATCCTATTCAAAACCCAATAATATATTTTATGGCTGCCAATCAAATTAAGAATAAGAATGTTTCTGTTACCCTAGATAAAGAGATCGACATAATTTTTGATAAAGGTATTGTTAGATATTTTCCATATCAAGGTATTAGGTATGCTAATCGTAAGCAGAAACGCAATGGTCTAAAAGATAGGCAAGGTATGGTTGAAGAGGTTGTTGAAATATTTTTAAAACATGGGATGAATGATTGGGGAGGAGACTGGGATATGCCTATAGATTATATGCATTTTCAAATTCCAAAAGAACGCGCACTAATATTGGAAGAAATCGCGAATACAGAATCTCTACGGAAAGCAATAGATTTTTTTAACACTGCAAAGAAATACTATAATATGAAAAAAACACATCTTGAAGCAGAATTTTCCATACCTTATGAGCATCATAATTCTTTATTAAAGTTATATCAAAAAAATCCAACACAGTTCTATTCACAATTAGAAAAATTGGTGAAATTAATTTAGCTATTGTTTGAAATATGAAATAATTTCAAATATATAGTATAGTTTAATATATTCTTATACTAGTATAACCGTACCAAATGAGTTTTTTATTTAAATATATTAATAAAGATAGTTATTATAACACTTACTATTATGCAACTTGCAATTGGAAAATAAAAACTCCAATCACTAATTTGAAAAAAAATGTCTCCTGGTAGACGCCCAAGACCTAATTTTTTAATATAGGGATATAAAAGACCTACAATAATAAATAAAATTCCAGTAATGATTAAGTGGTTTCTAAGCATAGCGTTATTATTTTATAATAATACTATAAATAATTTAGATATAGTATTGTACTTTAATAAAAAATTCAAATTATTATATTTTACATTTTAATATATTTTTTCGTGTAACTATACTGAAATAACATGTATTTTTTTGAATTATAGTGACTGTATTCTATCAAGATGTTTTTTGAGATAAACCCCAGTGTATGATTTTTTATTTTTCATAACCTCTTTTGGAGTACCAGTAGCTATTATCCTTCCTCCATTATCTCCTCCTTCAGGACCTAAATCAATTATCCAGTCAGCACATTTTATTATATCTAGATTGTGCTCTATTACTAAAATAGTATTTCCTTTATTTCTTAATTTCATAAGTACAGTTAGTAATTGCTCTATATCATGAAAATGTAATCCTGTAGTTGGTTCATCTAAGATATAAAGTGTATTTCCTGTACTTCTTCTTGATAATTCTTTTGATAATTTTATTCTTTGAGCTTCTCCACCAGATAATGTAGTAGCACTTTGTCCAAGACATATATAAGAAAGACCGACATCTATTAAAGTTTGAAGCTTATTAGCTATAGAAGGAATTGCATCAAAGAAAACCCTTGCTTCTTCTACGTTCATTTCTAAAACTTGATGAATATTTTTACCTTTATAATATATTTCTAAGGTCTCATTATTATATCTTTTACCTTTACATTGATCGCAATGAACATATACATCAGCTAAAAAATGCATCTCAACTTTAATAAGGCCATCTCCTTGGCACGATTCGCAGCGCCCGCCCTTTACATTGAAGCTAAACCTGCCTGGTTTGTATCCTCTAGAACGAGCTTCTGTTGTGCCAGCAAATAACTCTCTTATGTGGATAAATAAACCAGTATATGTAGCTGGGTTAGAACGAGGTGTTCTACCAATAGGACTTTGGGTTATATTGATAACATTGGTTAATAAATCTGTATTTTCTATTGTTGCATGTACCTCATCAGGTAGTTGGGTGTCATTTCTAAATAATTTATTTCTGATTAGAGGATATAAAGTATCATTAATAAGGCTTGATTTTCCAGAACCCGAAACACCCGTTATGCATGTTAGTAAGCCTAATGGAATTTCAACAGAAACATTTTTTAAATTATTTTTATCTACATTCTCTAATTTAATAATCTTTGAATGATCAATAGTGTGAGGGGCATCTGATGAATGTATTTTCCTTTTCCCACTTAAATATTTTCCCGTAAGAGACTTAGGAGAATTTTTAATCTGTGTAGGTGTGCCACTGGCTACTATCTCTCCTCCATGGATGCCTGCTCCTGGACCAATGTCTATAACATGGTCTGCCATTAGTATTGCATCCTCGTCATGTTCTACTACTATAACTGTATTGCCGAGTTCTTTGAGTCTAGTAAGAGTCGATAGTAATCGATCGTTATCTCTTTGATGTAAACCAATAGAAGGTTCATCTAGAATATACATTACTCCAACTAATCCTGAACCAATTTGACTTGCTAGTCTAATTCTTTGAGCTTCTCCTCCTGATAGTGTATCAGCTGATCTTGATAAAGTTAGGTAGTTTAATCCTACATTCATTAAGAAAGATAAGCGATCTTGTATTTCTTTGGTAATTTTTTCAGCTATTTTTTGTTGTTGTCCTTTAAGATTCAAATTACTGAAAAAATTCGTAGCATCAGATATCGATAAATTAGCAATTTGTGGCAGTGATGTTTTGTTAATAAAAACGTTTCTTGATGTGGTAGATAGCCTATCTCCATGACATTCGTTACAATCTTTTATTGATAGATATTTAGAAAGCTCTTCTCTAACAATATTTGAATCTGTATCATGCAGACGTCTTTCCATATTAGGAATGACTCCTTCAAATGGGTGTTTTTTTTGATAAACAGTGCCCTGGCTGTTTGCATAGTGAAAACTAATCTCTTGGCTACCGCTTCCATAAAGAATAATATTTTTAATTTTTTTAGATAATTTTGCGTATGGGATGTTGATATCAAAGTTATAATGTACTGCAAGGCTTTTCAGCATACTAAAATAGAAAAATTTTCTACTATCCCATCCTTTAATAGCTCCTTGAGCAATTGTTAGAGATGGGTCATGAATTATCTTATTCATATCAAAATATTGATCAACACCCAACCCGTTACATTTTGAACATGCACCTAATGGATTATTAAATGAAAATAATCTTGGCTCGAGTTTTGGAGCGCTAAATCCACATTCAATGCATGAATACTTTGTTGAAAATATCCAATGTGTATTTTCGTCAATTTCTCTTACGTGAATAATACCATCTGTAAAATTTATAATATGTTCTAATGATTCAGAAAGTCTTGATTCAATACCGGGTTTTATTTTTACTCTATCTACTATTACTTCAATAGTGTGTTTGATATTTTTTTTAAGTTTTGGAGGAGAATCTAGCTCATATATTTTTGAATCTATAATTGCTCTAATATACCCTTGAGACCTTAATTTATTTAGTAGATCTATGTGTTCACCTTTTTGGTTTTGTACTACTGGTGCTAGTAACATTATTTTAGTGCCACTTTTTAGTTTCTTTAATTGTTTAACTATTTGGCTGATAGATTGAGCTTGAAGTTTGATTTTAGGGTGATTGGGGCAATGGGGTACTCCTACCCTGGCAAATAGTAATCTTAAATAATCATGAATTTCTGTTATAGTTCCTACTGTAGATCTTGGATTATGGCTAGTTGCTTTTTGTTCAATTGATATTGCGGGCGATAGTCCTTCAATATGATCTACATCTGGTTTCTCCATTACAGATAAAAATTGCCTGGCGTATGCTGATAGGGATTCTACATATTTTCTTTGGCCTTCAGCGTATAAAGTATCGAAGGCTAGAGATGACTTACCTGAGCCAGAAAGCCCTGTTATTACTACTAATTTGTCTCTGGGGATTGTCAGATCTATGTTTTTTAGATTATGAGTTTTAGCCCCTTTAATATTGATGTTGCTCATTTTGTTTATAGTTTTAAGAATGTAAAACACACTATTATATATTGATATTTTGTCTAGGTATATTTAATTATTTTGGATAAAACTGTTGACAAAATTGTTACCTATAGTGTAAAATAAGAACATATTTGCTCATTATAAGATCTGTTTTGGCAATTGTTGTCTAATAAAAAAAATGATAAAAAAACAGGTAGTTATGATTGCTTAGATAAAGTATAGAAAAATTTAACCATTTTAAACAAATTCTTGGTATAATAATAGCTCATTTGTATACAGGAGATAATTATGGCAAGGGGAGTTAATAAAGTTATTCTAGTTGGAAATATAGGTAATGATCCTGAAGTTCGGTATATGCCAAATGGTAGTGCTGTAACAAATGTGTCATTAGCTACTTCTGATGTTTGGAAAGATAAGCAATCTGGAGAACAGCAGGAGCGGACAGAATGGCACCGAGTTGTATTTTTCAACAGGCTTGGTGAGATTGCAGGCGAGTATTTACGTAAGGGATCCAAAATTTTTGTTGAAGGTAATTTGCGTACAAGAAAATGGCAAGATAAGAATAGCCAGGATCGTTATACAACAGAGATTATAGCGAATGAAATGCAGATGCTTGATAGTAAATCTCAACATGATATTAATAATACGATGGGCAGCAATATGGGCAGTAATAAAGATGATTTAGTATCGTCTACTCATAATGGGCTTCCTGCACAAGAACGAGTAGAGGCAGCAGATTTTGATGACGATATTCCGTTTTAAATAACTATTAACAGGGGGATACTTTGAATAATACAAATATCGATGTAACATTACCAACAAAAAGAAATTTGAATCCTTTCTTAAATTTCTTTGTCTCAATATACTCATGGATATTTAAAAAAGGATATATTCAAGGTGTTTTTTGGATAGTTGTGGTTAGTCTGACTAGTAATGCAAATGATATATTTATGCGACTACTAGGTGCGCGATTAGAACCCGCTCAAATTGCTTTTTTTAGATTTTTCTTTGCTGGTTTGATTTTACTACCTATTATGGTATATCAAGGTAAGCATACCTTCAAAACAGGTAGACCCGTCTTGCACGTTATTCGTGCTCTTATGGGGTTTTTAGCTATATCATTCTGGTGTAAAGGGGTAACAATGGTACCTTTAGCTGCAGCTTCTACTATAGCATTGACTGTTCCTCTATTTGTGTTGCCACTGGCATATTTGATATTAAAAGAAAAAGTGGGTTTACAAAGAACCTTAGCAACACTATGTGGATTTATTGGAATATGTGTCATGGTTATTCCAAATGATGGAGCCAGCCAAATATTTGCTAGTAATACTAGTTTTGGAATGATGATGTTGATAGGAGCATCAGTATTGTTTGCTCTTAGTGATATTCTGAATAAATTTATGGTTGAGCATGAAGGAACGTTGGCAATGTTGTTTTATTTTGCTCTTGGGACTTCTATTGCTGGTTTTGTTCCTGCTATGTATGTTTGGATTACTCCTAGTATATATGAGATATTTATTCTGTTTCTATTAGGGTTTGGCGGTAATTTTATCTTATATTGCCTATTAAAAGCTTTTAGCGCTACTGATGTATCTGCTTTAGCACCATATAGGTATTTAGAATTAATTTTTGCTGCATTTTTTGGATATATATTATTTGGCGAAGTAATTGGGGCTAATAACTTTATTGGGGCAGCGATTATCGTTCCTGCTACTTTGAGTATTGCTTATTATGAGGTACGCAAACAGAAGAAAGATTAATTATTTTCTGATCCCATAACCTTTCTCTAGAAAATATAGGCAGATGATAAATGCAAGGACGCATACAATAATTATTGTAATTATAGCATTTAGGACGTTGATATCAGTAATCCCAATCATTGAGTATCTAAAAGCATTTACTATATGTAGAACTGGGTTTAGTGTTGAGATTGTCCCCCAAGGACTGGGTAATAAGCTAGTCGTAAAAAATATTCCTCCTAGATATATTAATGGCGTCAATAAAAATGTGGATATAATTGTAGTGTCATCAAAAGTTCTTGCAAATAGACCATTTAGAAATCCTAATAATGACATTAAAAAAGATGCTAAAAATGCGACAATTATAGTTAGCAGTATGCTATAAATTTTGATGGGAATAAAAAACAAAGAAACTATCAACACTAAAGATCCTACTATCATACCTCTGATTGTGCCCGCAAGAATATATCCTAATAGTATATATATGTTTGGAGTTGGGCTTACAAGGAGCTCTTCTATACATTTGGAAAATCTAGCATAATAGAATGACGACACAACATTCATATAAGAATTTACTATTAAGTTCATGATTATAAGGCCAGGTGATATAAAAATTATATAGTCTATTCCAGACATATATCCAATTCTACTGCCAATAAGCTTACCAAATATTAAATAATATAGTGTTGATGTTATAACTGGAGGAAAAATTGTTTGTGGCCATATCCTTAATACTCTTAGTAACTCTGAGCGGAGTAGGGTATATAATGATATTAGATATTGTAGCTGCATTAATAAAATCCTATTTATAAGTTAAGTTGATTTATCAGTTAGTTTAATAAAATATTCTTCTAATCTATTTGCTTTATTCTTTAAGCTAGATACTGTTATGCCAAGCCCAGATAATTGGTTGAATAAATCATTTAAATTTTGAGTTCTATGTAGCTCGACTGCTAAGGTATTATGATCTATTAGAGTACATTTGTATTTTGGGATATTTGGTTCTATCTGGAGGTCATTCTCTAAATTGAGAATAAATATTTCAGTATCTAGTGTTTTAATTAGATCTTTAACGGATGATTTTCTTATAATCTCTCCCTCATATAATATAGCAACGTTATTGCATAAAGATTCTGCTTCTTCAAGATAGTGAGTTGTCAGAATTATTGTTGTTCCTAGAGTATTTATTTCTTTAACAAAATCTAGCATTTCTCTTCTTAACTCTACATCTACTCCAGCAGTTGGTTCATCTAAAAGTAGTAGCTCTGGTTCATGAATAAGGGCTCTTGCAATCATTAATCTTCGTTTCATTCCACCAGAAAGATTTTTACATTGTGTATTTTTTTTATTCCATAATCTAAGTTTTTTAAGTAAATATTCGGCCCTACTATATGCTTCTTTTTTAATAATTCCATAATATCCTGCCTGCTTTAGTATTATTTGGATAGGTGTTTCAAAAAGATTAAAGTTTAATTCTTGTGGGACAAATCCAAGTTTTTTCCTTGCTAGAGAAAAATCATGGTCAATATCTACATCATTTATAAACACTTTTCCACTAGTTTTATTTGTTATGGAAGTAATAATTTCAATTGTAGTGGTTTTACCTGCTCCATTTGGTCCTAGAAGACCAAAAAAATCTCCTTTGGGAACTTCAAAATTTATGCTTTTTAAAGCAGAAGTGCCATCTTTGTATGTTTTATTTAGATTATTAATTTGTAAAGCGAGCTGTAATTTCTTCATCATAACCAAAATCTTGTAAATTATCTATTCTCATAGGGTATAGAATGCCATCCAAATGATCAATTTCATGTTGCAGTATTCTAGCAAAAAAATCTGTTACTATCATTTCAATTAGGTTACCTTGAAAATCATACCCTTGGATTTTTATCTTAGTATATCTTTTTACTCTTCCTCTCATTCCTGGAATACTAAGGCATCTTTCAAGAGCATAACATTTTTGATTACCTATATTAGTATAAACAGGATTAATTAAGATCCCCTCTGAAATATTTTTTATATGTGGATATCTAGGGTTATCTTTTACTCCATAAGCTATTAATCTTTTTTGTATGCCAATTTGAGGGGCTGCAAGTCCAATGCCATCAAAAGTATGCATAGCTTCTATTAAATCATCTATTGTGTTTTGTAATTCGATGGTATTGAAATTAGCTATTTC
>JABSQI010000480.1 GCA_013215905.1 Legionellales bacterium
CCTCAGTTTTAATAATTCCAAAAAATTGTTTATTTACTGGTATGTGGAAAACACATTTAATAGTTTGTGAAAGAAAAATATAAAAACAGCAAAAAAAGTGCGTGAGCGAGCAAGAATGTATAGAATGCAAATGAAAGACTGTAAAAGTTCTTTACCAGGTAAACCATGGTATAGAATTTTTTACTAGGGAGAAATTTATGAGATTAATAATTTTTGGAGCTCCTGGTGCTGGTAAAGGAACTCAAGCCAGAAAAATTTGTCAACACCTAAATATTCCACAAATTTCAACAGGGGATATGTTAAGAGAAGCTATCCAGGAAGGGTCTGCTGTCGGTAAAATAGCTGATAGTTATATTAGTAAAGGAGAGCTAGTTCCTGATGTTGTTATTTTAGACTTAATAAATAATAGAATTAGCCAGCCAGATTGTGAAAATGGATTTCTTTTAGATGGTTTTCCACGTAATTTAGCTCAAGTTAAATCTATTACTAAAGCTAATATCGAAATTGATGCTATTATTGAATTGGAAGTATCTGATGATATTTTAATTGAGCGAATATCTGGTAGGAGGATACATTTGTCTTCTGGTAGAAGTTATCATGTAGTATTTAATCCACCAAAAGAACCTGATATTGATGATATTACCAAAGAGTCTTTAATTCAAAGGGATGACGATCGGGAAGAAACAGTTAAGACAAGGCTAAAAATATATAATGCAGCAATGAAGGAAATGAAGAATCATTATGAAAAAATCGATGATATGAATTACTTTACTATTGATGGCAATGGCAATGTATCTGAAGTGTATCAAAGAATAATGCGTGACCTTGGATTACAAGGTGAAACTAGCAATATGTATCTCTAAATATGATTATAGAATGAAGGTTATAGACATCAATCAACAGGATTTTGATGAGATAATAGATATAAATACTATTGTTGCTGTGGAATTTTGGGCGAAATGGTGTATTCCTTGTTTGAATTTTGCAGAAGTATTTGCTGAGGTTGCTTTGAGTTATCCTAAGATATTCTTTGCTAAAATCAATGTTGATAACAACAAGATTTTAGTTCAAAATTTATCCATAAAAACTGTGCCTACTCTGCTAATTATCAAAAAAGAAACGGTCATATATAAAGAAAGTGGCACTATTCCTAAAAATGTTTTGGTAGATCTTCTTGATAAAGCTATGAATATTAATGTATAATTATAATACTATTTACCTCAATAAACCAACATTTAAGTAAAATAAAAACAATTTTGACAATTTTATGTCTTTTTGGTATTATAATGTTCTAATTGTTGGATAATCTATTATTCAATGAAATTGCTTCATGGATGAGACATTGTTTGTAACATTTATGAGGTAATATTATGCAGACACCCAGAAATATTTTAGCCCTAAATTCTTCCATTATTCTATTTTTGATATTTAAATTTTGTACTGTGCATGCGGATCCTAGTGCAAATACAGAAACAAGTAATAGATTTGTTTCTCAGGTTGAGTTAACTGCTAAGAAGGGCATAACTGGGAAAAAGAAACATAAAAGAGATATAGGACGGTTAGGCTTTGTTATGCCGTTTTTTCAAAACTCGAGAAGTGTTGCATTTGTTACTATGATAGGAATGGGCGACACTAATAAAGCTATTGAAGGTAACTTTGGGGCTGGGTATAGAGTCCTAAATACAAAATCTAGTATTATAGGTGGGTATCTATTTTACGATTTAAGATCTACTCCAAAC
>JABSQI010000481.1 GCA_013215905.1 Legionellales bacterium
TCTTTATTAAATACTGCCATTATTATTTGTTTTTATATTAAGTTTAAACTAAAGCAAAGATATAATTAATTATTTAAAATAACTAATAATAAACTTGCATATGTCGGTTCAGAGTATTAACTTAGCGTATTCTTTTAAGTTATTAATCAATAATAGCCGATAATTTTTCTTTTTGAAGTTTTTAAAAAAGATCTTTTTCTGTTTAAAAGTTTTTTCATACATATACTGTTCTGGTATATTGAACCTCTTCTATTTTCCACTTGTTTACAAACTCTTTATAGGAGAGGTGTATCGTATCGTTATCGTATCATGTTCACGTTTCGTGGACGTTCATAAAATGTGAACAATATCGTGTATCGCGATACGCAATAAAAAATTTCAAAAAAAATTAAAAAATTGTGAATGTGTATACCTAATATATATTTATTCTAAGTTTCCAATTAGGACAATCTCTTTTAATATCTCTTAATGCATCGTAAGCTTGTCTTCCTGTTCTATAACTAGTGTATTTAAACCAACAATCATAAAATCTAGAATCTTTATTTTTTATGTCATCGTTATAGACATGCCACCACTCTATATGGTATAATTTAGCTCTACTATTTTCAATATGATCTGCATATGTCAGATTCTTCATGGAACAAATATACAAAAATTATTTTTAAAAAAAATAAAAATCGGTGTTTGTGTATACCACCTAACTAACAACCCCCACTAAGTTTTGACATGGGGATAGTCCCCGTGTCTTATATATAAAATCAATTAATACAATCAATCATGTCAAAAGAAACAAAATTTGAATCAGTTGCATCGTTCTGCCAAGCTAACGGTGTTACAGCTATCGGACCAGTACTTATAAACAAGAATGGTTACCCATTTGTAACAATGTTAAGTGGGTCATTTGAGGGTGGAGCACAATGTGTGTACTTCTCTAAAGCTCAAGCTGCTAATGTATCTGAAGGTCAACCATCAGGTGAGCTAGGTCTTAAAGACTTATCTATTGCTCATACTTCTAACAAAGATAATGAGCTTAGACTTAAGATAACATCTAAGGGTGAGTCTAACTATACAGATGTTGCTGACTTGTTCTAAACACACTATACCATGCACTCTAACGAGTGTGTGGTTTGTTTAGCTTTAGTTAATACATAGTACAATCAATCACTTAATACAATCATCATGAAACAGATATTATACATAGACCCTAGAACAGGGTTATTAACACCTTTTAATCCTAGAGATAAAGGGTAATAAATATTACCTAATGGACGTTGGGTATAAGAGTTACTAATACTAAACCTAGCAGGCTTGATGGCGGTGAGGGTTTAGTTGGTAGCTCTTTGTTTGTAAGGGTTTTAAGATGAGGTGTGTATACTTATAACCTCACACACTAAATCAACCCTTTTATCAATTAACTAAATACTATCTCCCTCAATTAAATTAATAGCTAACAATAACATTATGACTACTCCAAAAGCAGTATATTTAAAAATAACATGTATAAGACATGGTGCTAAAGCACTCAAAGTAGAGAAGTTTGTTAAAATAACTAATAAAGGTATGATAGGTGTTGATGTTACACGTAATAAAATATCACCCCTTAAATCATTACATAGTTTACTTTATGACTTAGCTCCATCTAATAAGAGAGCTTATGATAAAGCAATTAACACTGTAATGTTATACTTAACTAATCTATCTAACTAATCATTAAACTAATAATTATGATCACATT
>JABSQI010000482.1 GCA_013215905.1 Legionellales bacterium
TTAAGTAAATATAAAATACTTCTAAATCTCCAGCCATTAACAGATTTAGCTCCTTTTCTTCCATTAAAGTGATAATAAGCTCCATGAGTTTCCACCCTCCTGAATATATTACCCCCTATTTCAGCATCAAAACCTGCTAATGGTACTTCATATTTACTATTTGTTGTCAGATTATAGTCTATGGTCTGGACTGTCTGACCTTGGGGACCTACACTGGCATCATAACTCCTTGTTAACCTAATAGCGTTTCTTGTATTTGATGTATTTAATAAGAATTTTTTATTTTGAGGAAGATAGCCATTTATCCTTAATTCAAAGCGACTCATTAAATATTCTAAACCAAATGTAGCTTGATGGATTTTTTTGATGACATTCTTTATCCTCCTTATATCCCAGAAACCATATATTCCTAATATTGATTTATTCGATATTTGACGCCTAAAACCTAGCCCAAAATTACCTTCTACACTTGACTTAGTATCATGCATTAAGAACATATTACTAAAAAGCAAACTATTTCTAGATTCATATAAGGGTATTAAAGTACCATATCTTCCTATATGACGTTTATTACCGCCTTTAAACTCTAACTCCAATCTAGGAGAATAACCATAGCTAGCTAATAAGTGTAAGGATATGAATAATATTAAGATTTTTTTTAAATTGAAATTCATCATGCAGGATAAGCTAGCTTTAAAAATAGATCAATATTGTATCATATTTGGACTATTTAGACAAATATTTTCTTAGGATATACTTAAGTTATTTCTTAAAAAATAGATTTTTTTCAACAGCAAATATGGACTGGCATATACAGTAATATTTACAGATGCTCATCTATATAAAATTAACTATTGTATTAATCAGTCTCAATTCATTGAATAATTCAAGATCAATTATTCATGATAATTTAGAGGAATCAATAATAAAAATAAAGGTGAAAATTATGAAAAAGACAATAATAAATAATGCCATATTGACATATTTTGTATTAAGTTGTGTGTGTTCGCATGCTGGTAGTTTTTATACAATGCTAGACAACTGGAAACAAGAACCAAATCACAATAATAAATTTGTTTACAGTAGTCATTTTGACATGCCTCACAAGGCGTTTGGGACAAATAAAGAACTTCTAAATGAAATGTATCCTAGTAAAGAATATGAGGTTCTTTTTTCTATTAAAAGCGGCGATGTATTAAAAGTAGAAATAGTCAATAAATATACTGGTGAGATACTTGCAGATTTTGAAGATATTGAGAATGATGCTTGGTATGGAGGTACAGAAGTTACTACTTACTGTTCCGATGAGTCTTTATTTAGATTAAAAGTTTATATAATAAAAGACAAGAAAAACAAATATACTATCGAGGATATTAAGCTTTCATTTGATATTAAACAAACAGGAGAAGTAAAATTACCAAAACTAACTCATGAAAATTATAAGTCAAACATCCTTCGAAATAATATTTTACCTTTTCTAACTAAAGAAGAAATATTTACAGGACCTTTTTTTGCTAATAAAGAATTTAGAAGAGCAGCAACAGATAATTTAATAGCAGAAGATATGATTAAAATGGCAAATGGACTTGAATTTGTATTAGATGCAACGTCAAATTGCTTAATACAATAAATTATTTTTTTATTTATCATAAGTTAAAACAACATCTAAAATTGTGCTTAGATGTTGTTTTAATTTTTAAATATTTCAGTGAAAATTGATTACAAATTCTATTA
>JABSQI010000483.1 GCA_013215905.1 Legionellales bacterium
CCATATTTATATTTTTAGATTTTGAAGATTTTTGTTTCTTGATTTTTTCAATTTCTTTCAACAAACTATTTTGAACTTCAATCAAATCTCCTGTTTTTCGAATATTATAATCGTTCAAAAATTCGTCCAACGTCATTTCGGTGTCATCATCTTTTATATATCGAGAGTTTTTCAAAAACTTTTTTGTTTTGGTATTCCATTTATTACATAAATCCATTCTTAAACCAATTCTCGCATTCTTATCTACGAAATCTTCACCATATTTTTCGTTAATTTTTTTAACTAACGATTTTTGAATAGCGTTATTGACGTAAATATTGGGATATTTTATATGTCGTTTGTGCGGACACCCAATATTTTTTGAAACAACTACATTCTTTACATCAGGATTCATCAAATATTTTTGTAAGATCATTTCTATTTTATGAAGCAATATTTTTGTATCCAACTTTTCACAGCTATCACAATCAAACCATAACCTATAATTATCAACACAACTCGTTTTAGCAACAATACAATTCCAATTAGGATTAGCTCCTATACAATAAAAAAATTCTGTCAAAGCGTGTCGCTCATCTCGAATATTCCATTTCCCACCATTTAAAGCAACATAATTTTCACTTTCTTCGTATTTTTTATTTTTGAAAGAATTTGACATCTTAATTTTGAATTATATATTTTATATAGAAAATAAATCTTAATTCAATTTTGAAAATTGTTTTAAGATTTATTCAATTGTGTAAATTTTGAATCTAATTCTCAACTAATTCGTAGGTGATAACTTTTTTTACTTTCATTTTATCAATTTGAATCCCTTTCCATCGTTTAATTGTGGGTTGATATTTCATTTTTGCTTTGTAGCCATTCGCATTACAAGTAAATTTCCCGACATTTTGTAAAGGTTCGTCTAAAAAATCGGCTATTCCTTGTAAGTTTTTGAAATATTTTTTGATAACTTTCTCATTTCCATTTTCATCTTTGTATATTTTGATTAATCTCCATTTTGGGATTTCGTTTGTATAAATAACAGACATTTTCATATTTTTTATATTATATTGTATATTTTATATTTAATTCAATTTTTAGTTTTATTATTATGACTTCAAAATACAATCCTCAAGTATTTTTTAAAAGTATTTGGGGTTATGTTGATAAGTATTAATGAGCCATTATCGCTTCAAGTTCTTTCCCAAACCCATATGGTAAGGTATTATTCCCTCTCTTGATTCTTTTATCATAATAAAACGAAAAATGTTTCTCAACTTCCTCTTCGTGTGTCAGAGTTTTTGTTTTGGGATCACGTCCGATTTTCATATTTTTGAAAGTTACTTTTTCATTAGGATTATTCATAAGATTCTTGAGGCAATCAATTGATATTTTTTCAGCATTTTCATAATTTAAACAAAAGCCTTTCATCTTCACAGCAACCTTTTCATTATTATTTTCGTCCGTGTATCTGTAAGCGTAGGTCTTGGGCATAAGTCCTATATATTCAGAACACATTCCACCATCAAGCTCATCAGTAAAATCTCCCAAAAACAATCCTGTTTTAATATTCTTTGGATTTTTTAAATTATCAATAAATATAACGCTATCAGTATCAAAATAAAGTAAGTCTTTACCGATTTTTTCGAAAGCATAAAAAAGTTGTAACCGTCCGTAAGCAGACACGAATGACGCTACATAAACATTTGATAAACACGATTTTTTGGAAAATTGTTTTGACTTGTATTT
>JABSQI010000484.1 GCA_013215905.1 Legionellales bacterium
TATTTTGCGACATTAATTTCTGCGAATTTGTCAAAAATCAACTATAATGAATGTCGCTGAAATTAATGTGGCAGATATTAATGTAAATAGGGTAGCAAAGATAGAGGTGCATTACTCACTTCAATTTATTACACCAAACATGCATTTTCAAATGCATTAAAATTCAATTTCAAAATACAAAATTATGCTAGGAATAAAATAGTTGCGAATAAAAATCATTCACTTCAATGATGACTACATATTCAAACTGATCTTCTATTTATATTGTACAATCTATAACTATTGAAGAACTATATATAAACTACTTTACAACGAGACAATTTTGAAAGGCAACTTATATCAGCGACAACATATTATTAATTATTTGATACAATTATCCTTATGTTCATCTATTCTTTTGCGAGAGGAGCTGCTAAAGTACCTGTCAATTGACTCAGTAAATTCTAATTTAAGAAAAAAATTATTGCGGAACACATGATTAGTTTGCTCAACATGACTACTTTTCATGTTTTAAAAATAGAAGGTAAATATCCCTTTCCAAAAACTAGAAAATTAAATGTTTATTGACTAGTGAGATTTTATACGTCATATTACCATCTATACTAATCACCTGCAGAATCATTATTTGGAAAATTAAGATTTTTTGCCCCCCTCCCACGCCCGTTACAACAATAAAATCTCCGTTTATTCGGCAGTCAAGACTAACGAACGACATAGTCTAGTGTTAAAATCATCATCCACTATTTTTAGCAAACACAGTGGTTTCCATAAGTCATATTCCGCGTGATATGTTTCAGCGGATTTAAAAGGTGGAAGGTCTGTTCGCATATCTCCATATTCATCTTGCGAACATCCGCGAACCTTTCCAAATCTGGATGGTATGTACAACGAGGATCGGTGATTGTGCATTTCGACTGGGTATGTTTTTCAGCATGCCAAATATCAACATTAAAGCGTAACTCATCTTATTGCGATGCTGTATCATTACCTTCGGACGCCAATCTTGTTAGGTACGGACTGAGATCACACGCCCTATCATACACTATGCCTCGAATATATTCCCAGCTTGGAAGTGGCGAAAATGTTTCCACGAGGCTAGTGAAGACAGAAGTTAGACTCTCAGCCGTGTACATTTCTGTATGCGCAAGACGTATGCCACATGGCCGTACAATGTACATCATGCCTGCGGTGCGGTCCTCAAATTTGTTTATATTCTTCTTCTCCTTACATCCCTCATCGGAAGTAAGAACATCGAGCAAACCAGATGTAGTGCTGAAGAAAATGAAAAAAAATGAGCTAGCAATGCTACGGTCTCACGATTTTGTGTTTCCTCTTAAGATAATCATATTTACTAGCTTTATACCAATAAATATGAGATTATGATGCGTGGATTTTGATAAATTTTCAAAAATAGGCATTTTGGGGTCATTTTTAGTCAAAAACGGCCATTTATGGCCACAAACGGGAAAAAATGTGGCCAAACCGAAGTTTTCCCAACATAAACACTGAGTCTTTTTATAAGAGTATTATAATTACTACATTTATACCAAAAATTACGAGCTTCTGATGCTTCGTATTTGATAATTAGGCAGAAATAAGCCAATTGGGGCCATTTTTGGCCAAAAAGGAAACGGCAAAAAATGGGCGATTTTCTATTTTTTGGCAAAAAACCTACAATGTCACTTTCTTTCACCTTAGGAGCTTTGGCTACATGCAAAATATCAGAAAATTA
>JABSQI010000485.1 GCA_013215905.1 Legionellales bacterium
TTTTGGTCATTTTTGGGGGGCAAAAGGGAAAATTTGACCAAATGTGACGATATAAACTACTTGAAAAATGTATAACTTTTAATGAAACATACCAGAAACATTGAATCCCACATTTTCTTCCATTAATCGTGATTATTGTCTGTTTGCTTTGATTTTTGTTCTTGTTTTCAAGGTTATAAAATGCCTAAAATTCACTAATGGTGCCTGTGACTTGTTTTGTATTGTTCATTTTAGCTCTGTAATGTTTCGTGCTAACAGATCTTGATTTAGGTTTAATTAACCAGGTAATAAGGTGAACAGAATTTAAGAATGGGAAGAATTCCAATTAGTTTCAGACGAGTTTTCTATGTCATGGTCTTCTTGAACTCTTGAATCATATTTTATAGTTTAACTTATCCCATTGCAAAATTGAACCTATGAATTCAGTAAGTCTGTACAAGTTATGATCCTGTGTTTGTAACTCGTAATTCCCAGACAAACTAATTAACATATTTTTATAATTTTGTACAAAAACAAGGAACGGTTGGAGTAAAGTGCGATGTGGAATATTTGAGAAGCGTGAGAAAAATGAGAGGAATAATGAGATGGATGGTAACTGTGAGTTTTAAATACAAGATGTTTGCATTGTTGTTATTGCAACTGTTCATCCATTCGTTCAGTGCATTCATTTTTAAGTAAATAGTAATAAATTAATGAGTATCTTTTGAATTAAGACATTTGGTTTGATACACAGTGATGTGAACTTTTCTGTGTCACGTCAATATCGTGTTGGGGATCACATGGTTTCCCAAGAAATTGATTTCACACTGGCCATTTTCTATTTTCAAAGCATCTGGCTAATTAATTCAGATTTTTAACATAAAATATGTATTTAAGAATTTTACATTTTCAGTTCACTTCCATTAGTTGACCCTACAGCTAGGCAGGGAAGAGTTCTTGAAACATATACGTTATTTGTATGTAAGATAAAGAACCGTGATTTGTGTTCCTATTTGTTCTTACATTGCTAACTTTGAAAGGGAAAAAATGTTGTAAATTCAAGATTATTTCTCCAATGCAATAAAGTTTTGTACACATTGTTTAAGCAACTATAAAACTGCAAACACTGGCTCTTGAAATATGTCAGGGGCGGAGTTCTTCATGTGGTACCAAAAAATCATGTGGCAATTGCGCTTGAGGGGTTTTTTTAAATTCAGAAAAACAACTCCTGACGTACTTTAAGATCGGTCTCTTACTACAAGAACACTTTTTGCATGTGCATCATTTCAGGTATTCCATTTAATACAGTTATATGCATATTGTGTATGAGGAGAGCAGCTAGGCAATATGTTTTTTTAATATGTGGGCATATGACCTGATAATGTATGCATGATTGAAATATGTTGTACTCAAATTAAGTTATGTATGTTAAAAAATATGCAATCAGTTTCCAAATGCCTAATCCAATCATAGTATGTTAGGGTCCAATGTTAAATATTATTTTGGGGTAATATTTAATTTATTGCATTGGTTAGAAACAATTTAAGAGTAGTTTGATAGGCATAACAATTAGATGTGACTGTAGAGTTCAACCGCTGACGTATTATCTTACTGGATGTTTATGAGCACGGACTACTAAAATACCCGGACGGGACAAAGCCAAACCACGGTTGCAAATGCGTAGACTTAAATGCCTAGGCTTAACACTTTTACAGTGATTATTTCTTCCAAAAGTTGTA
>JABSQI010000486.1 GCA_013215905.1 Legionellales bacterium
TGATGTGTTTTAGTGCATGGGCTAGGTGTATTATTAGTTTATTTTGACATAATTTTATTTCTGTACTTATATTTATATATTAAGTAAATAATAACGAGATAAGAATGTCTATAAATTATAATGTATTCTTAGTAAGAAAATCCTTAGTTGTATTCCTGTTATTAAATTTTAATTTTTCTGTATTTGCTGCTGTGCCAGCGAACGAAAGATTAGATGCTGGTGAGTTTAATGAGCAATTAGATGCTGGTAGATTCCCGGTAGAGAGAGATAAAATTGTTGTTCCTAAATCAACGCCAGTAAGAATTCAAGTGCCAATTACACCAGAAAAAAAGATCCCAAATGCTGAAAAAATCTCGTTTAAATTAAAAAAAATAAAAGTTGTAGGTTCTGAACTTATTGATAAAGAAGAGCTAGAAGAAATATATAAATCAAGTTTGAATAAAAAAATTACTGTTTCTACTTTGCAATCAATAGTAAATGAAATTACTGTTTTATATAGAAATAAAGGTTATGTTTTATCACAAGCTTTCCTTCCTCCTCAAGAAATAGATAAAGGTATTGTAACTGTTAGAGTTGTAGAAGGATATATATTCAATGTTAAAATTGAAGGCGAATGTAACAAATTTACTGAATGGTTACTAGAGAAATATGGAGAAAATGTCCAGGCTGAAAAACCATTACATATTGATACACTTGAACGTTATGCGTTATTGGCTAATGAAATACCTGGAGTTAAAGTTAGGACAGTATTAAAAGCTTCCAAAAATATGCAAGGGGCTACAGATTTAGTGTTTGTAGTTGATAGAGCTTATACAAGTCAAAGTCTATTAATAGATAATAGGGGTACAGAATTATTAGGGCCTGTCCGCATGATTTTAAGTTTTCAGTTTAATGAATTGATGCCTGGAGGTAAAACAGGATTTAGAGTTTTGAGAACAAAAGATTTTAAAGAGGTCAGGTATTATGAAATCTTCCATCAACAACAGGTCAATCCTTATGGCTTAGCTTGGAATATAGAGTATAGTGATACTAAATCTGCTCCAGATCTAACTGAACTTGGTATAACTGGGGTAAATAGTCGTGGTGATAGCCTTAGATTTAATACAGGTCTTTCTTACCCTTTAATTCGAACACGCGATCAGAACCTTAAATTCTTATTTAATTTTAGAGCTACTGAAAGTGCTAATAGATTAAATGAAGTTATTACTTTTAAAGATGTCATACGAGCAATCCAATTAAGTACTGTATATGATGTTGCCGATCCATATGGAGCTAATGTTGTTTCTTTAAGAATGGATCAAGGTTTAAATATGTTAGGTGCTTCAAATAGTAAGCCATCTAGGGCGGGATTTAAAAAAACATTTAATAAAATTGCTGGGGCTTATACAAGATTCCAAACTTTATATGGACCATTTGGCTTATTATTAAGTACCTCTGCTCAGTATTCATTTGATCAATTACCTTCAATAGAGGAATTTGGCGTTGGAGGAAGTATTTTCGGACTTGCATATGATTCATCCGAAATCACTGGCGATCATGGTATAGCATGGAAGGGTGAGTTACAAATGATTATTCCTTTAAAAAGAACAGAAATTTTTATAACGCCTCCCACTATTTTTGCTTATATTGATGGAGGCAAAGTTTGGAATATTAATAATGCCCAAAAAGATGCAATTGACAGACTTGCATCTGCTGGAGGTGGATTTAAAATG
>JABSQI010000487.1 GCA_013215905.1 Legionellales bacterium
ACAATAGATTTTGATGATTTTGATTTCAGTCCTTTCTTCAATACATCGAAAATTTTAGATAATATTTGTAAAGATAGTTTTTTAGCAACTGATATAAAAAACAAAGAGGAATATTATGAGGTCATAACAGATGTTCCTGGGCTTGATAAGAAAGATATCAAAGTCATATTTAAGGAGAATTACTTACATATAAAAGTAAGTATTCCAATAATAGAAGATAAGAATAAAGAATATATATTAAGAGAAAGAATCCACTATGGGGAACTATCTAGGAGTTTCAAACTTCAAGACTCTGATCCTAAAGGTGATATCAAAGTAAAATTAAAAGATGGGATCTTAAAAATAAATCTACCTAAGAGTAAGCAAAAAGCAGCTAGAGAGATAAAAATAATGTAGGTGCTTGATTGATTCACATATTTCTAGGAGAAATATCTCCTATAAATATGTTCTAATTTGATAGGAACTAATGTGGGTGTTTTTAGTATTTGGCTTAAAAAAATTATTTTACAAACCCAATAGCGTCATAGACTTTACTAATGGTTTTATGTGCTATTATCTGTGCTCTTTCTCTTCCAGATTCTATAATTTTATTTAAATAAGCTTTATCTGATCTTATTTTATAGTAATTGTCCTGAATTGGTTTTAGTAATTCTATTATAGATTCAGCTGTAGATTTTTTTAGTGCACCATATCCTTTCCCGGATAAATTTTTCTCTATCTCTTCAATTGAGTTATTCGTGGTCAAATGTAAGAGATTTAGTAAGTTGGATACACCTGGTTTTTCTTGTTCATTAAATTTGATATGTGTATCGCTATCAGTTACAGCTTTCTTAAATTTTTTGATAATTGAGTCTGGATCATCTAGTAGCCCAATATAGCTATTAGAATTACTGTCAGATTTTGACATTTTGGCTGTTGGGTCTTGTAAGCTCATAATTCTATTTCCAACCTTGGGGATTATTGGTTCTGGAATATTAAAAATTTCTTTATAATTTTTGTTAAATCTACTTGCAATATCTCTACATAACTCTATATGTTGCTTTTGATCAGCACCAACTGGAATATAGTTAGTATTATATAGAAGAATATCAGCAGCCTGTAGGCAGGGATATGCTAATAATCCCAGGTTAATATTTGATTTGTTGTTTGCAGATTTATCTTTGAATTGAGTCATTCTATTGACTTCACCCATGAATGTTTGACAATTTAGGATCCATGCCAGAACGCAATGCTCATAAACAGTAGATTGTAAAAATATTATATTTTGTTTTGGATCTAAACCACATGAAATTAACAAGGCAACTGAGTCTAGGATGTTTTCTCTAAGTTTGATAGGATCTTTCATTGTTGTTAAGGCATGTAGATCCACTACGGAGAATATACAAGTATATTTTTTCTGTAAATCTACCCACTGCTTGAACGCACCCATATAATTGCCAATGGTTAATATTCCTGATGGTTGAATTCCGCTAAATAGAGTTTTCTTGTTTGAATTGTTCATGATTGTATTCTTTCTAATGGTTTAATTGTTCTATAGATACTAAAAAATAGATAAGCAAAAATATATATAAAAGAATACATAAAGAAGAAATTATTTATAGACCACAGACCAATTCTAAACAAGAACTCTAGATAGTTAAAGTAAGGTTGAATCGGGGTTTTGGGGTTTTGGGGTTTTGGGGTTTTGGGGTTTTGGGG
>JABSQI010000488.1 GCA_013215905.1 Legionellales bacterium
TTTCCTTCTATATATGCATAGCCTATTTGTTCTGCTATTTTTTGATTACCAATATTTAAGTCTGCTGTATACAACAAAGCTAAATCTGTTTTTAAATCTTCTATTTGTACATCTATTGCACTATGAAACTCAGGTGCTAAATCTTTTTTACCCGCATTTAAATCATCAATTTGTTGTAATAATTGACTTATTTCTAAAGTATTTTCTGTTTTTATCCAACTAGGTAATTTAAAAACTTGATTTTTTAAAGCAATAGCATCGTTATAAAATTGATCAGCAGCAGATAATTCTAAATCTCCTGAAGCAACCATTTGATCTAATAGCTTTTTTAATTTTGCTGGGCTTTTACCTAACAACATCAAATCTTGTATGTACTGTTGGCTGTTAGTGTTTATTCCTCCAGTTGCCAATAAACCCATACCACCTCCAGCAGCAAAAGAATAAATACCTGTATTAATAGCTTCATCACGAGTAAAATCTTCATCTAATAATTTTTTACCTACTACATTATTTAAAATGGGATTTATTAATTCTTGCTGTCCACTTTCTTGCAGTTCTTCTTGTACAGTTTCTAAACTACCAGCTACTACTACATTGTATAATTTATTAAACACGCCTCTTGAAGTTGGACTTAAATTAGTAAAATAATTTCTCCAATAACTATTATAACCTTTCATTCCTCCTTTTTTAAAGGCATCTATAGATCTATTAGTAACTCCTCTAAAACCTGATACAGCCCAAGGAATTTTATCATAAATAGCTTGTGGTGTGGCAACACTTGTTAAAAACCACCAACCACCTTGTAAAAGACTAGCTTGATTTGCTAACGATCTAGCGTCTTCATCTTTTAAACCAGCTCCAATTGAAGTTTTATAAGTGTTAATATATCCATCAGCCGCACCAGCAAAACCATAATAACTAGCTGTATTAAGAAGATTACTTGCTGTTTTTACTTGAGAAGGATTAAATTTAAATCTAGAGTTGGCTAAAGATGTTTCAATTCTTTGAGTTAAACCTGTTTTTTTACCAGCCCATCTTGTAGCAAAGGTACCTGTAATATCAAATATTAAACCTCCCCATACAGCTCCACTCATTCTTATTTGATCTCCAACAGAAATCATTTTACCACGAGTTTCACTATTTTCTAAAGCTGTTTTTACTTTTTCGTATTCTTCAGGGTTGTCTGGTACATATTGTATTTCAAATTCTGAATCATAAATCATACCAGAATCATCCATAATAAATGTTTTATTGACACCGTCTATTTCAACACTAGCTTCAACTCCTGTTACAACACCAGGAGTACCTATATAAGTTTCATTATAATAACGATCATCTACCATGTCGCTAAACAAATTGCTTTGAGTGTTAAATAAATCAGCATCGTTGTCATACCATGAGTAAGCACCTGATATTATTCTTTTATTAAAATTAATTATATTACTAAATCTATCTGCAAATCCTTTGCCAAAATTAGTGAAAAAGTTTTCTTCAAACACCTGTCCTTTACTTTCACCTCCTTTTACTCTAACAGAGTTTTTCTTTCTTTGCTCTTCAATACTTGCTCTAAAACTATAATAATCATTAAAATTATCTTTTTGATAATCTTTCCAAATTTCTTTCAGAAAGACAAAATACCTGGATTTTTCTAGAATTCTTTCTAAAAGGATGGTTTCTAAAAGGATGGTTT
>JABSQI010000489.1 GCA_013215905.1 Legionellales bacterium
TCTTTTAATTCTAAAAGCCATTCATAGAAATATCCTTCTTCTTTT
The DNA here is from genome assembly GCA_013215905.1 of Legionellales bacterium. The sequence goes on from JABSQI010000489.1 coordinate 46, forward strand.
GAAACTTTGGACTCATCAAATCCTAGCTTCTTAAACTCTGCTTTTAAGTTTTTCATATTTAACAATATCACTTATTTTAGGATTTAATCCTTCTTCCTTTTTAAGTGTTATAATATTCTCAAAAGAAATATCAATACAAGTTATAATGTTATCAGTAATACTAATAACAATTCCTTCATCGTATACCTCACTGGAATATATATAAGCGTATGACATTGAGAAACTTGGTACGTATTCATTCTCATTGCCTATGATGATTATATCCTTTTTGTTTTCACAATATTCTTTTAATTCTTTTACAGAGTTTATTTTGATAGGCTCTATTGTTTTAACAGTGCCTTCTAATTCTGTAAATAAATTACATCGAATTCTATATGGAGTTTCTAGCATCATAATGTCATAAACAATGATTTCATTATCACGAATATAACAATTGAATGGCGAACACAACACATTTTGTATTTTGTTGCCAAGACTAATGATTTCTTTATTTGGAACTCCTATCATATTTCTAAAACTTCCTGCAAAGTAAACATCTTGATACCCTTTAGGTTTCTGATGAACATGTACAGGAAATGTTAAGTTTTCTAAGCTATCTATTCTTTCAGTAATTTTGGAAGGTAAATAAGTACCATCAGCATAAGTATTGTACTTATTGCCGTGTACTATATCATAATCTTCATTCCATCCATATGCAAGTAACTTAGTAGTTATTGCTTTTAGCATAGTAGTATAAGCTTGCATAGAGGAAAGTATACTTAGGTGTAATATTATTCCCTTCTCTATATCATCTACATATGCTTTAATTACTGTGAATTCAACTTCAGTATCAAGTAATCTATGGCTAAATGTAATATCTTTTACTCTTCCATTTAATTCTTTCCGATAAAATACTTTCATAATTAATATTTTAATTTTATTAAAAGTAGAGTAAATTTAAAATCTATGGTAGACTTCTTATTTACCAAATCCAATTCCTCCTGTTGAAGATTCATCTTGAATTCCATATTTACTCTTATAATTTAATGCATCTGCTAAAGTTATAACTTTTATACTCTCTTTAGCATATTCTTCTCTATATTCTTCTGGTACACAAGCTGTTGCTCTATCTGCACTAAGCTCAGTGTATTTATACTCAGCAATCAATCTGCCTTTTCTAAGTAACGCATCATCAATACTTTTTAATTCTGTATTAAAAGTAATAATGAATTGTATATTTAAACAATCTGATAGTAAGCCATCTCCTAAATTTAAAATAGAAGATACTGCACCGTTGTCTCCACCAGCACGTTTCTTTAAAATGTTTTCACCATCTTCAATAATAATAATACTATCAGGATTACTAATAAGTAACTCAATAAATCCAGGAGTAGCTATCTTAGATGCTAAATCTGCAGGTAAGAAAATAAATTTCTTATTGATATCTGAGTGAGCAGTTAGCCATTTAATGTAACTAGTCTTTCCTGATCCTTTAATACCATGCAATAGCACAATACCTTTAGATTTAGGTACTGATAGTCCTTCTACTATAATGTCACTAACTTCTTTGAAGTCTTCATTATAATGCTTATTAAAATCTATGGTAATAGGATTTAAAAAATATCTCTTTATTCCCAGTCCATGAGGAGTAGCTATAAC
>JABSQI010000049.1 GCA_013215905.1 Legionellales bacterium
ACTTATCTTCTCCAGAACCATGATGATATAAGAATTTTTCATGCTGATTAGCATCTTCTAAATTTATAGGCTCTTCACGCTGCCCAACATATCCTACAAGACCTTCAGATAAACCAAAACGGACATGTCGCACCATCTGCTCATTCAATCCTTTAGTAGCTACAAGAACATATTGTGACTGCCTTTTATCAATCATATAGACTGTACAAGCTTCTGCCCGTAAAGATAACAATACTTCAGTCACTAAGGTATTCAACGCATCCTCCAAGCTAATTGCATTATTAACTTTTTGAACTATGTGACTTAATATATTTAGTTGTATCATTTTAAAATTTGGTTATTTGAAAAATCTATTAAATTCTGATAAAACCTTCTGATAAACTTTCTTTTTAAAAAAGATAACGTTTTCAATTGGATACCAATAATCAACCCAAGCCCAACTAACAAATTCTGGCTCAAGAGTATTATCAAGACATATTTTGTCCTCTGATGCAATTAGCCTTAGCAAAAACCATTTTTGTTTCTGACCAAATATTTTTGAGCCTGAATGCCTAACAAATTGCTTAGGGATCCTATAACTATACCAGTCCATTGATTCAGCAATTATCTCTACATCTTCTTTCTTTAAGCCAATTTCTTCGTATAACTCGCGATACATCCCATCTACTGCAGTCTCTTCCTTAGAAAGTCCCCCTTGGGGAAATTGCCATGCGTCTTTTTGTATCCTTTGACCCCAGAAAACATCTTTGTCTTGGTTCATTAAGACTATACCAACATTTAGTCTAAACCCTGTTTCATCTTTATACATATACAAAATCCCTTATTTTATCTATTTTCCATTAAATAGTTCAATTCAGCAAATCATAAAGAAATTAATTGTTTCATATTTGACCTTTATTTAAATAATAACCTAAGTATGTCATTCATATGGCTAAAACCATCTTTCATAATTATCTTCTAATATTCATAAATATACTAACTAATCACCAAGCTCCTCTCCATATTATTTATAAATAATCTGAAATATTTTTTGGATAGGTTATATATTCCTAAAGGTATTAGAATATTACTGTGAAACTAAACAATAGCTTTGCCTTAGAGTGTGTGGGTATATATCCTGAGGTGTACGACAACTATTGGAGATAAAACATACCCATCAATTGGCATAACTTCGTGAAAAATTTATCAGAAATTTTAATTACTTTTGTCTTATTTTAGCCAATGGCAGCCAACTATTACCGTGTAAAATTTTGAGTATATTTTTGAACCTCTTGTTGATAATCAGGTAAAATCTCTTTGAGTTTATCTGAACCATTGTCTAAGCTTATATTATTGTTTTGGGCATATTTTTCTATTTTTTTGATTTGTTGCTCATATATTTTTGACAACCTACTTCTACTATTTTTATTAAATTTTGCTGTAAAGCCTGTTTTTTTATGATGGGCATCTATGGCATCTTTATTTAAACGTAATACTTCTACCATAGCACTTATTTTTTTCTCATTATAACTACTATTACTTGAAAAATTCTTTGAATTTCCACCAAAAGCAACCGGTGGAGCAGGATCTTCTTTAATCATTATTTTAATCAAAGCATTTTCAACATCAAACATCACCTTTTTTCTTTCTGGCGATGGTTTATTGAAGAAACTTTTTTTAGTATCATTCATATATTTTTCATGGGCTTCTCTCATATATCCAAAAAGAACATCTGGTTCTGGCTCTTTATTAACTTTTAAATTACTACCGATAGTTTCTACAATATTTGGGCTTATAGGTGATGAAATAGTTTGTGTTGGAATTGTTTCTGACTGTAATGTTGTATGCTTTGGCGTTGTATGCTTTGGCGTTGTATATCTTTGCTGTGTAGTAGTTCTATTTTGGGTTATATTTGTTTGTTCGTCATCAGATACCATCCCTTCCTGTTCAATTTTAGTAGTATAATTAGTAGTTGCACTATTTTCTACATTATAATTAATACTAAATCGTTCACTTGGATCGGATATTTTAAGAATAACCTTATCAATCCCAAGGTTTTGTAAGTATTTAGGTTTATATAGGGTTCCGTATTTATCAAAATGTTTTGATTTCTGAAGTCTGTCATAAGTATTTCTTAAAGTACTTTCTAGATCAATAATCTGAGCTTCTCGTAAATTATATGGGGCATCTCTAAGTTCATCAATTGAGTGCTCCTGAAAGTAGTTTATCATTTGCAGAGCATTTATATCTCCCCATGTTAATCCTGTAAAGCCCCCCCTAGTGAATTTATTATATGGAGCAACCTGTGTGTTATATGTGTCTTGTGGTATTAATTTCGTTACCATGCTGAAATAACGTCTCATTTCAGGAGCTTGATTATCATCTTGTTTTGATTTTGTTGTGTTAGTGTCATCTCCCTCTAACCCCATATCAATATGGACATAGTCTCTAGGAAAACCTCGTATTAACATAAATTCTTTATATAGAGCTCCTAGATCTGGATTATACAGCTGTTTTAATTTCTTCGCTTCTTGTTGTCGTCTTGTCATAATATAAAACTCCCTTTTATTAATAATCTTAGTTTAATAATCAATAAAAATCTATTACTAAAGATATTAAAATTTAAACAGTCTGTATAAATTATCTATATTAAAAACGTTCAGAGTGGTGTATAAAACAGCTTTACAAACAACCTATTTCAGAAGATGTTTTGAAACAAATTCTAAACCATAGTACATTTTGAATAGGTATAATTGTAAGATTCGCCTCTAATGATAGCAATATCATATATAAATTTAGTTACAGATGTAAATAGAATAGGCATGGATAATGCTTCTCCATAATAATCATCAATAATATTAATCTGAAATAGTTAGCTAATTCCCTATAATATATTTACAGAGGTAGATTCTGATAATATTAAACCTATTACATTTGGTTTTATTTATAAACGGAAAATATTCATTATTTTCTTCTTTCTTGTTTTAGATTGTTCTAGAGTCAGCTTAGTCGTTTCATATAATGACTTATATCTATCACGTTCAACCGTCAAGCTACTAATATCCTCCTGTGCTGATATTAAAGATTCATACATACCTGCCCCTTCATTCTCGCGAGTATCTCGTAGAAGCTGTATAGTAGTCTTACTAAACTCAAGTTCCTGTTGCTTTTGATGGACTAATTTTTTATATTCTTCACTTTGATTTTGCATCTCTTTTTCATGCTGTTTATTCTGCAAAATTAATGTTTGCTGCATTCTTCGTACATAATCTTCATTTTGCCTTTTTAATTTTGCATTTTTCTTAAGATGCTTTTGCTTCAGAACTTCCATCTTTTGATTTAATGTTCTTATCTGCTCTTCCCTGCTCTTTTTAGCAAATTCTAAACTACTATTAAGATCTGATATTTTTTGATCTCTATTTCTAAGATCTAATCTAATATTATTTAAAGCTTCTTGTAGATTTGATGAACCCCTAATTAATAATTGCAACTGTTTACGTAATTTTTTATTTTCTTCCACAGCAGGATTGATTTGTGGATCTTTTGTTGATGATGAAATACCATTTTGTAAACTTTTCTGCATAGAAATTAAAGTCTCATTATGAAGTTTTTCTAATCTGTTCATATCCTGTTGTTTTTTAACAACAGTATCTCTAGCATCTTTTAAACTAGATTCTAAATCTAACACTTGTTTCTTTAAATCTATTATTTCCTGTTGCCTGCTGTTCTGCAGCATGATATTTTCTCTTTCTTTTCTATTAGCTGTACTTCTTTGCATAGCTAGTTGAGAAACAAGATTAGCGGTGTCTACAGAATTATTAGTCAACATTACACTATGTCTTCTTCGTCGTATTTTTATCTTCTCTCTCTCTAAAATTGATATTTGTTGTTTCATATTTTCTATTTCATCTTCTAGCTGTGAAACATTTTCTCTTTCATCTTCTAATTCTTTTAAACCTAGTCTTTGTTGCTCTTGAAATTTTTTCATATTTGCAAGAAGAGATTGTTTATTCCTAGCCAATTCGATTATTTTCTCTTTTAATTTTTGATTTAGTATTCTTTTATCTTCAGCAATTTTTTTTGCCTCAGCTATCTTCTTCTGTAATTTATCTTCAAGCTCCTGATGAACCCTCAATAGATCCACGCCAGTTAAAAAAGCAACCCTGTTTTTAGCCTCTTGTATAGTACCATCTGATACTGTACTCAAATTATTACTACCATTTAATTTAATATTAATATTAGTATCTTTATGTAAGTGACTTAATTTATCAACATAGTAAACATTTTGTTCTTGTTCATTAGATTTAATTAAAATCACAGCAAAATTGTCTTTTTCCAAATTAAGCCGTTGCATTGCATCTCGAATATCTTTGTCACCATATTTTTCAGTAGAAGTAACAATAAAATCTTCCTTACCTGAAATTATGGTAAATTTCTGTTGTGCAGTTCCTTTATATTCTGAAACCTCTATTATCAGAAGTGATGTTTTATCGTTTGTACCGTTAACATTAATACCAATAGAATTTTTTTGTTCATAGCCTGTTGCTGTAATAGCATCTACATCTCGAATAGGTAAACTATTCATTTTTTGCTCTAGTCTTGTCAGACTACTGAATCTTTTTCTAGCGTTATCAAAATTGTATCCAATTGTAACCCCACCAAAATATACTAGCTTACGTTGATTATCGTAGCTTATTTCTCCATCTAGTTGAATAAACTTATAAAGTTGATATCCTATTACTCCCCTAAATCCATTTCTAGTTTGAATATGTTTATCTGAGCTTGCAAAACGAAAATACGCTGCTCTAACTGTAAGCTCTGGTAAGGACGGTAGTTGAGTACCTATATCTATATCAAATCCTGGTAATGCTTGCTCAACCTTCTTAAAGCTTTTTAACTCAATATCTACAGTAGAACCTGACTTTTTAGAATATGATAGAACATTTCTAAACTCTGATATCGCAAAATTTCTTTTTTTGGGAATATATAAATTAAACCTAAATTCAAAAAATTTCCTAAACCATTCAATACCTAAAGTTGCTTGGTGAATAATATTATCTCTGGTAGAACGTCTGATATCGTAAAAGCCATATAGTCCAAAGATATTTTTATCAATCAAATGACGTGCACCTAGGCCAAAGTTAGCTTCAAAGGCACTTTTAGTGTCTGACATACCAATTAATGACAGATGGATCAATGAATCACTCTGCTGATATATCGGGATCAAACTAGCAGGACGAACAATCCCTCTTCTATTGCCTACCTTACCTTCAATCTGTACTTTAGGACTATATTTTGCATTATCTGCAATACTATAGTCACAAACCATCGAGAATAAGATAGTTAGAATATTGATGTAATATATTTTCCATTTACACTTTGACATACTACTTATAAAGTATATAGGATTTTGTCAGATCTACTACAGAATAATTGCTCTATTGATTAAATATAAATCTTATATCAACCAAATTAACCTTAATGATTGTTTTATGAATATAGAATATTTTAGGAGAAACCAGCCTTAGCTGGAGAAGCTAAGGCTAGTAGAAATTAAGATTTTCTTAGGCAAGATATTATACCTATACTTTTGTCCTATTCCGTAACATTGCCATCAAGTTGGCTCTTCCAGGAGCTAATTTAGGTGGTGCCTTTTTCTGTGGTTTTATCGATTGGCCTAAATCAATTCCTGCATCAACAGAAGCATTATAGAAATATCTTTTTAGCGCTGCTTGATATAAGTCATCCATCTTTTTATCTTTTATTTTCCTATCATTAGAATTTTTATATTGCGATGCTGTTGTTAGGCCTACCTTACCTATATACTGAGATATCTGACCGTTAAAGCTTTGAACAAAACCAGGATTATCTAAATCATTCTGTTTTCTAGCATTATGATAAGCTACCTCAAAGCTAAACGGCGACTCAAATTTTTCTTGATTTGCAAAAGTCTGTGGTCCAGTTGTTTTTTTCTGGCTCTTTGATTTTAGCTTATTAGCTTGCGCCTGTGTTATCGTTTTAAGTGCAGTCTTCGTCTTATTCAACTGTTCTTGTTGCTGCTTAGATCTGGTGATAACTATTGGCGTCCTCTTAGGGGCTTGCTTAGTATTATTTTGTTTCTGCATTTGCTCAAATCTAGCTTTTAAACTCTGTTTTGCTGTCTGTTGATTTGGTCCAGTATTTACTCCACCATTATTTTGTTTTTGTCTCTTTTTAGCTTGTTCTCTTGCTTTTTCTTTACGTTTTCTTTCTTTGACTTCTCTTTCCCTTTTCTTTTTGACTTCATTAACCTTCCACTGCGGAACTTTTGCTTCTAGTCTCTTCTTGTCCTCTTTTAAATCTTGAATTTGTTGTTCTAAAGATTTATTAACCTTCTCAAGATTTTTACTCGCTTTCGAGGTAGATACCTGACGCTGAAGATCTTTAATTCTTGCATTACTTTGGCTTAACTTGACTTCTCTATCTTTTATATCCTTATCTTTAAAGGATATTTCTCTCCTTAATTTTTCTTCAGTCTTGGAAGCAGCCAGAACTTTATTTAATAGGATCTCATCATCTCCACTTCCTTGAGTTTCTTTTAGAATATCTTGAAGTTTTTGTCTCTCATTTTTAACCGTATCTAACTCTAGCTCTTGTTCTTCTCGTTTCTTTGTAATATTTTCTAGCTTCTCTTTTTGCTTATTGTAGTCTTTTAATTCTTCTTTTAATTCTTTTAGCTTCAATTCAGCTTGTTCTCTAGAATTACGCTCTTTAGCCAATTTATCCTCTGCTTCCTTCCTACGACGCTGCTCTTCTTGGAATTTTTTCATCTCTCTCTGATTTGTTTGTGTTAAAAGTTCTACTTCAAGCTTAGAATTTTTCTTTATTACTTTTGAAAACTCTTGTTTCTTACTTAATTTCTCCACATTTAACAATTCTATGTCTTTCAAGCCTGATTCTGCAGCAACATCTCCACTTTTATTTACCGATAATCTAACAAATGAATCTAACTGATTTCCACTTAGTTTTGCCTTTTGCATACCTTTTTCTAATGTACTCGCTAAAATTGCTCCGTCTATCTCTTCTATCTCATCTATTCCATCTCTAAAATCAGGAGTATATATTGCTGCTTTACCTTTCTGTTTACCTCCTAATAGCCTCTTCAATGACTCAGCTTCAGAACTAATAATATCTATATCTCGTACTGGAAGTTGTGTCATCTTGATCTGGCTCCAGCTCTTATAAGCACTATTCTTGCCTAATGTCCAACCAAGCCTTAAACCTAGATAACTTACAAATCCGCGATTATTGTCGTAATTAACTTCTAATTCTGTTGTCAACCAGTGATATAGATGGATATTACTTCTTAGGCGACCTCCTATTGTCGACTGCAGATCCTTGCCATTGAAATAATAGTACGCCGCAAATAACTCTACTCGAGATAACCTACGGTGTGAACCACCTATTTCTATATCAAAACCAGGAACACCTTGCTCTATTACCTTCTTATTGTTAACTGAATATTGTGTATAATTACGATGTTTGTTATAGCTTGCCTTATAATGATTATAATTTTTTAGCTCATATTTCTTTTTAGTTGGTATATAACCATTTATACGAAACTCTAAATTCTTTGAAAAAGCCTCTAAACCTATCGTTACCTGACTTAGTAAATTATTATTTTCCGTTGACCTTAAATCATAGAATACATATTCACCTAATATCCACGCTGGATTTATAAATGAACGATAACCTACTCCAAAGTTACCTTCTACATGCTTTGCGCTATCTGCCATACCTATCAATGTGACATAACCTAGGTGGCTATCTAATTTTTGGAACATAGGGACTACAAATCCTAAACGACCTATATTTCTCTTTGAGGTTTTTTTACTGCTATATCCTATCTTACCTGTCAATTCTATCCGTGTTTCATAGCCTGTCACTTCTTCGGCAGAATGTGACATGGAAACACAGAAAAGCGATAATAATACCGATAGTGATGTGAATAACCTATTCTTCAAAATTTATATACCTCATAAAAAAAATTTCATTCTTCCATGAGTCTCTAAAGTCCTTGAATTTCAAACAAATTGGCATTTATATACACGTATTATACCTTTTTTGAACAGATATTGCAAATGCTTTTTTAATAGTTTTCTATATATTCAAATTAGTACTGTTTATATACTAACTCTTTGATTATTTCTGAATATTGATAAATATCTAGTAGATTGATACAGTTTTTGATTTACTCTCTGATAACACTCTTAACCCCTGTTGAACAAGCTCCCTGCGACACAAATATAATATCAACAAGGAACATAATGGTACTGATAATTGTGACCAGTACTGTGAACCTGTTAATTTTGATATATACGTAAAAAGAAACAGTAGAAACCAGCTTAATAATATGCCCAATAACAACAAAGTGGAGACTGATGAACTTGATTTTTCATGAATAATTAAAAGACCTCTTATATTTAGATATAATATATAACGGCAACGGCGTCAGGATCACCATTCCATATATGGGGATAAATAATTTAATTTTTATTAATGAACGGTAGAATTATTAATCATGCAGTTTGTTAATATTTTCAATGAAATTTCCATTCCTACATCTTCACCGTATTTAAATTGAAAAGTTTCGATAAGCTCAATAACCCATTCTGGTTGATCACAATTAATCGCGAGGCAATCATCAACAACGTACTCATAAACCTCTAAGCTATCTCCACCATTAAGATCGAGATATTTATCAATAATATTTTGAGCTATTAGTAGATCTTGCTCTTTTGTAGGCCAATTTTCCATGAACGCACCTTATCAACACTTCATTATTATATAAATATGGCGTAGAAATAAAAAATTACATAAAAGTAAAAAATATCGATTACGCGGTGGAGGTAGTTTCCCTTATTTACCACAAGATTTAGTAAATACATGGTGGAATACTGAACATGGTTTAGGTCATTTAATGAATAATTGGAAAGGAGTTCCAACTGGAGCAGGACCTTTACCTACTGAACAACCTGAATTATTAAAAACTAATCCACATTATCAACGATTACCTAATTTATCAAGATTTAATGAAGGAAGTGATTT
>JABSQI010000490.1 GCA_013215905.1 Legionellales bacterium
GAATTTAAGTAAGCCACTTGATCAACGGTGGTTATTTGTAGATAAAAATAATAAAATAGTTTTTGATAATAATATTAAACTAAAAGAATATTTTTCTAAATATTTTTATTTTATGTTAAATAATAAAGTTAAAATTCTAAATAAAAACATTCCTTCTAAAAGTATGAAAAATACTATATATTTAAATGAAAACATATTTATATTTAAAGGTTTGAATAGTATATTTAGAGGTGGTGTATTTGCTTTTTATTATCCCAAGGATAAAAAATCAATATATGTAAAACGCTGTGTTGCAATAGGTGGTGATATTCTGTTTTTAAAAGACAAATCATTATATATCCATCCTGTAGAAGGAAATGAATATGTTAAAGAAAATTATAATGGCTATGAAATTAAGAATATTGATAATAAATTGTTTATTAAGGACCCATACAAAAAAAGACATCAAGGTATACATAATGACCTTACTATTAAAAACGAATCAAGAATAAGTGTCCAACAATTGTTTAATATGAATAAAATAACTATATCAGAAAATGAATGTTTTATGATGGGTGATAATAGAGATCATAGTAATGATAGTAGATTTTGGGGAAGTGTTAGTCAAGAGTTGATTATAGGTGTAACCATACCAATAATATTAAAACCACATTAAAATAAAAACTACGCCAATTAAATATAGAATTAACTGGGGACCGTATACTTAATTGACTAAGTGGTTAAATATGTATACTGTCCCCAGAACTTTAAAATGGATAGTATATTCCATGAATAATTAGTTAGAAAAAGGTATACAGAATGAATGATAATAATTTAGAATCACAATCAAGAAGAAATTTCTTTACACAATCAGTAGTATTAGCCTCTGGAGCTTTTAGTTTACAAGAATTGAAAGAACTAGATATAAGTAGAGAAATTCAGATTTATTCTAATGAGTACAAATATAATGTAGAAAGAAAAAGAATCATTTCATCTTATACTGATATGAAATTTATAGAACTGTTGCCAAAAGCTAGATCAGAAGTATATGAGAAATCTCAAGTAAAATGGGATACTGGTGTTACATCAAAAATGAGAGAAGGGAATTATGATTTAATTGACTTTTTAAGTAATTCTTGGCTTACATTATCAAATTTTTACCCTCCAAAGAATTTTGGGGGAATTGATTCTGAAGAATATATTAAAAATTATACTAAAGAAAGATTTGATTATCATTGGTCTAAACATACATCAAGTGGAAAATTTGATGGAGGAAATATGGTTATTGTAATAATTGGGGGAGATGTTTCTAGTGACTTAGAAAGATTAGTGGATGATTTAGTTTACGCATTGTTAATGTATGAAGATAAATTTAATTATATGAAATGGTCAAAAAAATGGAAAGTCTAAAAGATAATTCTCTAACAAAACAAGGAACGAAGAAACCATCGACTTTTAGGTAACTTGGAACTTTTATTTTAAGTTATCGTGAAAATTATTTGGAAATTACACCCCAGGGGTAGGAAATCCACTTTTAATTTATGATATAATTTAATTAGTTATTTATTAAAGGGTTTGTTATGCCAACAAGACCACGAATAGATTTTGCAGGTTATCATCATATTATGAATAGAGGGGTAAATAAAACCAATATTTTTAATAGTGATACAGATAAGAATTCTTTTATGAAAATACTTAATA
>JABSQI010000491.1 GCA_013215905.1 Legionellales bacterium
AGAATCCTTTTAGCTTTGTTCACATCTTCTTCGTATTTTGTGCTTAACAGCTTATTATACAAACTATCAATCTTCTCCTTATGAGTATCATAGATACCCTGTCTAACTATTTTATAGCTATTTAATATGTCGCTAATATCTACATCTACAAGATCTTGAATAAAAACTTTAGGTTTTGGTAATTGTAATAAATATCCCAATATACTATATTGATTTGTTTCATTAGCTTTAGCCAATATCTGCTCAAATATATCTAAATACCTATCACTGACTAGGAATTTTGTACCGCTTTTTAATGAATCTAGTATTTTCCCTATTTCTATCTTATGTAAGCGATTAGCGGCATCCCATCTGTTAAATTCGTCTTCTTCATGTAACACTAATGTATGTAAATCATTAATATCATAGTCATAATTTAGTTTAACTGGTGCTGAGAGTCCTCTTAAAAATGAAACTGTCGGTTTAGCAGAAACATTTGTAAATTTATATTCTGTGGAAAAATCTTCTAAAACTAAAGTATGTTTAAAAGCTTTAGATTCATTAAAGCTTACATCTATTTTACCGCCAACGTTATCAAAGAAAGCAATTTCTATAGGTACTACGAGAGGATATAATTTTTTATTCTTATCATTATGAGGAATTTCCTGAGTAACATTAATTGTGAAAGATTCTTCAGCGTATGAAGTCTTGATATCAATAATCGGGGTTCCTTGTTGCTTATACCAGTTTTTGAAATTTAAGAGATTATATCCTGAAGCTTCTTCCATACAGGCAACAAAGTCATCTATAGTTGCACACCCCCCATCAAACTTATCAAAATATAGCGAGATCCCTTTATAATAGTTTCTATCGCCTAAGATTGTTTGGATCATTCTGATGACCTCAGCGCCTTTCTCATAAATTGTTGCGGTATAAAAATTATTTACCTCGATATATGAATCGGGCTGAACAGGATGGGCAAGCGAGTCTGCATCTTCAGTAAATTGATAATTTATTAGCTTATCAATACATCCTAATCTGTTAAGAGATAGAGGAAAAGTATCTTCCATAAATTGATTTTCTCTATAAACCGTTAATCCTTCTTTTAGACTAAGTTGAAACCAATCACGACAAGTAACTCGATTGCCACTCCAATTATGAAAATATTCATGTCCCACTACAGAAGCTACCCGTAAAAATTCTGCGTCTGTAGACAAATCTTTATGTGTATTAATACATGAAATATTAAATATATTTAAACCTTTGTTTTCCATTGCACCATTATTAAAATCTTCAGTGGCTACAATCATAAAAATATCTAGATCATATTCCCTAGAATACTTTTCCTCATCCCAACGCATTGCTTTTTTAACTACCTCTAAAGCAAATTCACACTGTTGCTCAGCACCATGAGAAACGTAGAGCTCTAATTTAACCTCTCTGTTAGTTAAAGTCGTATAGCTGCTTGATACACAGGACAATTTCCCAGCTACTAGAGCAAATAAATAAGAAGGTTTTGGATATGGATCGTTCCAGACGACTAATTTTCTATTATTATCCAATTCTGCCTCAAATGTTCTATTACCATTAGATAGTAATACTGGAAATTCATCTCTATCGGCAGTAATTGATGTTGTATAAACTGAAGAAACATCAGGTCTATCAATTGAATACACTATTCTTCTAAATCCATGCGGCTC
>JABSQI010000492.1 GCA_013215905.1 Legionellales bacterium
ACTAATTTTATTTGGCTAACATAAAGAAAAGATATTTAATTTAATAAGATAGTTTGTGTAGTCACAAATATTTTATATTATCTCTATGTTATTTTTATAGGGTTTTTTATTTTAAACAGATAATATATATTATTTTTAATATGATGTATTACCATTTACACTAAATATTATCCAATTCTTACATATAGCCCAGCATTTATTGTCTGGTTGCTATATTTCTTATTTAATGTTCTAGTATATTTTGTATTTATCTTTCGATAATCTATAAATAGTCCATATCCACCTAAATTAAAAGATAGGCCGAAAATTAGCTGGGAACCAAACACATTATCTGTAGATTGTATACTAAAAGTATTATTGATATGGACATAACCAACACCTCCACCAACATACGGCGCTACTAGCATGACTGGTAATACGAATATTCCATTAGCCATTATTAAATAATTTGTATTACTCCCCGTTAAGGTAACTGATGTAAGTGGATCTTTGGATGGTTCAAGCACTGAACGCATTCTGGACACTTCAATTTCAAATCTGCTTACAGGTAAAGCTAAACCCAAGAAGAGACCTAATTTATATCCAGTATTATAATTTATCTTAAAATTTCCTGATATACTATTATTAATTAAATTTCCATTATTATTAGCTAAATCTTCCGTTAAAAGTACTCCTCCAAGACCACCAATATATACATCAGCTAAGTCAGATATTTCAGAAAAAGTATTATTACTTAGTAATAAACACACTAGGAAAGAAATGATTTTATATTTTTTATTATACATTTTTACAACATTAACTATTAAACACCAATGTAAAAAATCATTTTACTATACTTATATACAATAATATCACATAATATATACTAAATTCACTCAAGATCTGAGAAATATATTTAAAAAATAACTATACAGCATAAGGAAAAATTGAACATTCCATAAACTCTTAGTCATTCTTTTCTATGTAAATTAGCTTGACCCCGTCTAATAATTAACATAATTTTAAAATTAAGAGATTGTATTACCTACTCTGCTTTCAATTTCTAATAGCTTCTTCTTACGCAATAATCCACCTCCGTATCCACCAAGCTCCCCGTTCTTATTAATTACCCTGTGACATGGAATAATTATTGCTAATTGATTTGCCCCATTTGCATTTGCAACAGCTCTATGTGATTTAGTATTCCCAATAGATACTGCTATTTGTGAATAATTTCTTGTTTCTCCATACGGTATATTAAGTAATTTATCCCATATTTTTTTTTGAAAAGAACTGCCTATTAGATGAATAGGCGTTTTAAATCTTTTAAGAAAACCAGAAAAATACTCTATTAACTCTAAACGTATAGATTCAATTGATCTTGAAGAACCAGGAATTATAGTCGCTTTTTGTTTGATACGTAATGTCTCAATTTCTTTTTCTAAACCACGCCTATCTACAAACTCTAATAGATATAATCCTGTATCATCCCCAATAGCACACATAGCTCCAAGAGGTGTATCAATCCATGAAGATTTTAATACGACACAATTTTTGTCAATTTTTGCTGGTGCTGCCCCCATAATTCTAGTAAAAGCATCACGAAAACCACTACTTGATTCATAACCAGTATCAAGTTGTGTCTCAATTATTGCTTGACCACTCCTAATTTGTTTAAAAGCAATACCCATCCTTCT
>JABSQI010000493.1 GCA_013215905.1 Legionellales bacterium
ATATATTTCTAAACCCTGCTACACCTACTGTTTCAGGTCTATCGTTAATATTAGAGAAATCATGCGACGATCCCCTTTTACCACTATCCGTTATCATAGAACCACCAGTACCAAATATAATAGCAATACCTGCTCTATATACTGTACCTACTCTCATTGATTCTCTAGAAAATGTCCATGCATCTCCTAAATTAGAAATCTTACCTGCTTCTTCAATATACAACCTTGTAAGACCTTCACCTGATGCTGCATCAGATTTATTAAATAAAGATGCTGTTGTTATTTCACTTTGTCTTCCTGCACGTTCTCCTGTTCTTGTATTAAGTAACCCAAAAGTAAAATTACCACTATCTTTTGTTTTACTCATAGTTAAGTGTTTCCACCCACCATTATCTTGTGGTCTACCTGGATTTTTTCTACCAAAAGGAGTATACTTGGATATGTGATCTATTATATCAAGTGACTTCTGAAAACATAAGGTAGCATCTTTTCCTTGAGCAGATGCAATAAGAACTTTTGCTTTGTTTCTAAATGCAGCGCACCACACTGCACCTGAACCTGCTTTATAACTATATCCCATACGTCTAGATTTAGTTATAGATAGAGACTTTTTATATTCACGAGGTAAATTATATAACTTGGGATTTTCCCTTGCTTCTAGTTCTTTATAGTAATAGTAGTCCATAACAAGGAAATCAGGAACGCCTGACATATCAGTTACATCTTCTGTTTCTTCATCAATATGAACTTTTTGCATCCATCCGTAATTTAAAAAAAAGTAAAATTCTCCACTTATTCTAACACCACATGGCTTACCATCTATAAGGGGTTCATATCCTTTTGTTATTCTTAAAAACTCTTGTTCCCAGAACTTCTTATGTATTTTAGTTCCAGGAAGAAATTTAGTATACGATGGTTTAAGTTTAGTTCCTTTAGTTGTTTTTACACTTTTCATAAAAGCATTTCCCGCAGGACTAAATACTTTAGAATCTATAAAAAATAAATAATCCCAATTTAAATTACTTACCGGTGTATAATCTGTAGAAAATCTACTTAACTTACCATACATGGGTTCTATCCTTTTTAAAATATGATTATCAGGGATAGAATTCTTAATATCCTCATCGGAAACCAAATAAGCAACAGATGGATTAACTACCATCTTTTCTTTTGGTGTTTCAGAGAGTATATCATTGTCATACTCATATTGTAACTTAAGTAAATCTTCTTTTGTTTTATACATTCTTTTTAGTTTGTAAATTATAAAAATATTCAAAATCTAAAGCTGCTAGATTTATTGAATGATTTTTATATTCATTTATTATTTCATTTCCATATAAAACCCAATCTGAATAAGTATGTGGAGGTTCTAAATTTTCATGAATAATAGGGTATAAATATTTTGATATTGTTATATAGTTTCTATCTCCTTTATAATAAGAGTGGGCAAATGTACAAATAGGTCTTTTAAGTTTTAACTTCATTCCAGTAAGATCAAATAATCTCCACCATTTACCTTTATTGATACTATCAGCAATAGAATGATTTTGTATTATTATCATTTATATATGTCTTTCAATAAACTCATCAACAATATAATTTGCTATTGCTTCTTTGTTATCATCACTATCAATTTGCATTCTTGCTTTATCAACTTCTTTTTTAAGTTCTAATA
>JABSQI010000494.1 GCA_013215905.1 Legionellales bacterium
GAAATAGCTGTTTTAACTCAAAGAATTAAATTTAGAATAAATGGACCTACATTTAGAAAATATTTACACAAAAAAAATTATGTAATAGATAATTTTTTACAAAATAAATATATTACTTTTGATGAAAATATGGTTGGTTATTATACTATATATGGTGAAGTAGATAGCACACAGGTAGAAAATGGAGATTTAATATCTTTATATATAAGTCAAGTACCAGAAGCTATGGATTTGTCACAAACTTTTGAAAACGGTGGTATAATGCGTAATGCTACTTTACAACCACAATATTTTTTAGGTGGTAAAATAATGCAAGGAGGTGAAACAGATGTAGAACAAGATACATCTATAAAAATACCTATGTACAAAGTAGTTGAAAATAAAGTAAAAAGATTTTTTGTAAAACCAGTAAACACAGTAGCTATAAATAAAACACCAGCATATGCAGCAGAAATAACTGCTCATATAGCAGGATTATTTGCTATAGCTTCTGGTGATATATCAGTTTTATCTGGATATTCTAATAAAAGATTAGGTATTGATTTACCACTAGGTATGAATGAAGTTGTAACACCTCAACTGCAAACTATGTATGACATGTTATCACCTGAAGGTAAAGCTGGTTTTGTAGGCAATAGATACATGTTTAATACTGATGGTATAAATAAAAGTAGAATTAGCTTGGTTGATGCACAAAAAGCTTTTATAATGGAGCTCTTATTAGATGCTAATTTAGATATTAAATTGCTACAAGAAAATATACCAGGTCAACCTAGTTTTATAAAAGAAACATTAAGAGATGATAGTCAACAAGGACGAGATCTAATAGATGCATTAAATGAAAACGAAATGCCTATACCTGAAATATATGCAGACATGTTAGGTATAACTAAGTGGCAAGCTGGATTACCTGTGTATTTACAAAAACTACCTGAAGAAGTTACCGATATACCTGAAGAGCGAAATGAACAAATAAACCAGTTTATAGAACAATATTCTTAATAAAATTTTATGGCTAATTTTAAAAATATAGATGTAGAATCCTGGGATCCTGCATTGTTATTTATGCCTCCTGAAGAAAAGGAAGAAGAAAAAGAAGAAGAAATTGTTGATGAAGGAAACAATGAAATCGAAGGAGTAGCTGTTGCGCCTGGAACAACAGAACCTACGTCTCCAAATATTGAAACAGCTGTAGATGTAGGTGATTCAACTGTAGCTGCTATTGAACCAAGTGATGATGCTGATAAAGCTCAAGCTGATATTCAAAAAAGTATTGTAGCAATAAACAAAATACAGAATCAAAAAGGTAATGTAGTTGAACCAAGTGAAGAAAATCAATTTATGGATTTTATAAACTTGAGAAAAACTGATCCTAATTTAACTGTAAGTGAATATATAGATCAAGATTATACAGCAAGCTTGCTAGAAGCTGAAAACGAAAAAACTCAACAAGAAGCAAACGCTATAGCATTAGAGCATGTAGAATCTAATTTACCTAATAATGAAGCTGTAGATTTTAACGATCAAGACTCTTTAGACAATTTTGTTCAAAAAACTTTTGACAATATGTTTGAAAATGACGCGTCGTTGAAAGAAATAGTTGAAACAATTAAACAAGAAAATCAAGGTATATTAGATGAAAAACTATTACTTCTTCAAGAAGAATTAAAA
>JABSQI010000495.1 GCA_013215905.1 Legionellales bacterium
AAAAACTTTTTAGATAAGTTAACACCAATAATATAGAAAAAACAAATAAAATAGTTTTTAAAAAAAATCTTTTTTTAATTTCATATTTTAATAATTCAGTATATAAAAATGATATCCAGTATAAAAATATACTAATTGAATATATATATATAAATGTTAAAATATCTAACTTAAAAATATATACTATTGTTATAATACTAAACAATAATACAATTGCACCTGTCATTCTTTTAATTTGCATATTCATATCATCTTCAGACATTGAAATTATAATATAGATACCATTAATTGCCATAGCCATACCAAATAAGCCAAGAGGCTGAACATATTTACTGGCAAATATCCATTTATCTCCTAAAAAATATATAAATAATATCTCTCCTTCAAGAATAAGCATTCCTGCAAACATTGAAGTTATTATTAGCATTATACTAACAAACTTATCATAAAAAAAAATTTTCTTTTCTGGAGAGTATCTTACTAGGTGAGAATAAATGGCAGTAGTAAATGGCATACGAATATGAGTATCTGTCATCCTTGATACTTGTTGCGCATTTGAATAATGTCCTAAGTAATCCAAACCAAATAATTTTCCAAATAAGAATTTATCACTAGCATTAAAAATTCCATTTAACATTCTATTTATAAAAACCTTAAATCCAAACTTTAATTGATAAGTAAAAGATTTTATTGTTTTAATATTCGCAAGTTTATAGGTTGCTTTTGTATAAAAAAAAATTAAACATAGTATAGATATATTTAACACTATTGTCTTAATAATAAGTACCCAAACTCCTAAATTTTGATATGCAAAATATACAGAAACTAAAAATGTAATAATATTTGAATATAAAGATATTTTCATAAGAGAATCAAATCTTTTTTCTCTTAATAATTGTGAATTTGCTTGACGACTAAAACTTATTAAAATCACGGTAATACTAAAAACAGATATAAGAGGCCATAAAATTTCGCTATCATAAATATTACTCACTATCGGAGCTAAAATAAGTAACAATAAAAAGTTAAAAAAGCCTTGAAGTATATTTAAAGTAAAAAAACTATTTTTAAGTTCGCCAGTAGGATTATCTACTTTAATATAAGCATCACCTAGTCCCATATCTAGCATAGGTTGAAAAAGTGCTTGAACGGCTAAAACTATCGCAAAAATACCAAAATCTTTAGGATCTAGTAATCGTGCTAATATTGCCAATAATGATAAACTTAAGATTGCCTCTGCTGCTTTTGTACACATAGAATACACGCTACTTCTAACTATAGTTTCTTTTGCCAAACTAGTACCTATTCCATTTTATAATATTTTTTAATTTTCTTCTTAAATTATTTTTATGAAAATCTTTGAAATCACTTATATTAAATTTTGTATTATGATTATAAATCTTAGTTAAAAGCTCATTTTTTTCAATTAATGTAATATTAAAATAATCTAAATCTATTTTTCTTATTATTTGAAGAAGAAGATCTTTTCTTCCATCAGTTTTAATAATTTTCTTCCACTTATTTTCGTCAAAAGTAATATTCTTAATAGTATTTATATTTTTATCTCCCATTGTTCCATTTAAATTTTGAGATTGATAATTTTTTAGTACATCAGTGTCATTCTCTATTTCTAAATAATCAAATATATTAGATACAACATTTTCTTT
>JABSQI010000496.1 GCA_013215905.1 Legionellales bacterium
CTCCAAATGCAGCTAAATTGATTGTTACAAAAATTCTAGATGCGGCATTGGCTCGTGATGCTGCTCGTAAAGCTAGGGAAATGACAAGGCGCAAGGGCGCATTGGATATTTCTGGATTACCAGGAAAGCTAGCTGATTGTCAGGAAAAAGATCCTGCTCTTTCAGAATTATATATTGTAGAAGGAGATTCCGCTGGTGGTTCAGCAAAACAAGGTCGGGATAGAAAATTTCAAGCCATTTTACCTTTAAAAGGTAAAATTTTGAACGTTGAAAGAGCGAGGTTTGATAAAATGTTATCTTCACAGGAAGTTACAGCTTTAATTACTGCTCTTGGTTGTGGAATTGGAAGTGAAGAATATGACTTGAAAAAGCTAAGGTACCATAAAATTATTGTTATGACTGATGCTGATGTAGACGGAGCACATATAAGAACTTTATTGTTAACTTTCTTTTATCGACAAATGCCAGATTTAGTTGAAAATGGGTATATATATATAGCACAGCCACCATTATATAAAGTTAAAAAGGGTAAAAATGAGCAATATTTAAAAGATGATGAAGCTCTAGATAATTATTTAATTCAGTTAGCGATAGAAGATACGGAATTTTATCCAGAAGAAAATGCATTGCCTTTGCAAGGGTTAGCTTTAGAAAAAATTATTAGGGATGTATTAAGTGTTAATAAAATTCAACAGAAATTAGCGAAAAAATATGATTATTTTTTGATTTCTCAACTTATCTGGGTTGAGCAGTTAGTTGAAGAAAGTATAAATGACATTGAGTATATTAAGGGTTGGCAAGAACAATTGCAGGAAAAATTGAATAATGCTCAGCATCCAACGGATTCTTCATATAATATTAAGATTATGGAAAATGAAGGAGAGGTAACTTTAGAAATTTCAATACTTGATCAGGGGCACACAAAAATTTTAGAACTAAATAAAGAATTTTTTAATTCTAACGATTATAAAACAATTAGCCAATTTGGGAAAAAAATAAAAGGGATCTTAAGTTCTACTTCTTATATCAAAAGGAAAGATAAATCTAAAACTACATCAAATGTCTATGAAGCAATTGATTGGTTATTGGCTGAAGCTAAGAAAGGGTTGGTTCTTCAGCGCTATAAAGGACTTGGGGAAATGAATCCTGATCAATTATGGGAAACAACAATGGATCCAAGTACTAGACGAATGCTTAGAGTGAGTATAGAAGACGCTGTCTCTGCAGATCTGATGTTTACTACCTTGATGGGAGATCATGTAGAGCCCAGAAGAGAATTCATTGAAAGCAATGCCTTGTATGTTGAAAATCTTGATATATAGATCCTCATGAAAATTTTATCTTAAATCAACTCTAAATATCATATAGTTATCAAATAGAAGTAATAAGGACTTATTGGAATTATAGTGCAAATTTTAATAATTGTTAGAATATTACAGCTTAAACCAAGTTATACTACATCTTAGAAAGCTATAGACCTACTTATTTCTAAGTGCATAATATTCTATATTTTATATATCGATAAATAAGGAATGTTTTAATGATTAGGGTTTTGATAACTACATTGGTATTGTTATTTTCATGTGTTTTAAATGCAGACACTAAAAAAATTGTAAATAGAGGTAATAATGAAATTAAGTTTAGGTTAATCACAGAAGATGGT
>JABSQI010000497.1 GCA_013215905.1 Legionellales bacterium
ATTGTACAACCGTATTCTCAAAAACTAGATAAAAAAACTAAAAAGAAAATTGTGCTTTCTTCAACTAGTAATTTGGTTGTAAACAAATTAACATATTTTGTGTATTAAATATCTTTAAGGATGTGTTTATGAAGTTGAATTATCATGTTCAAATAGTAGCATTCATTTTTATTTAAAGTCAAGAATATTTTATTGATGTATAGTATATTTTATAAAACTACTTAAAATATAGGAAATTTCTAGTTTTGCATAACTTAATATAATTCGATGTTAAATAGTGAAGGATTTTATAGGTAAATTTATATGTCATATCTTTTTGCGATGTTTTTGTATTTGGAATTGAATAATGTAATATTTTTTGATCCTGGAAGAGATTGGGATTTTAAGTATGTTTGTACAAGCATTAATATATTATCGTTTTGATTTTTTACCTTAAATCCGATGGGTAGAAAATTTTTATCAGGCCCTAAATCATGTTTTATCAATAATCCTTGGTTTAGTAAAAAAGGCAGAATGTATATCAAAAAAATAAACAAAAATATTTAAATAATTGCCTAAAAGCATCATTTTTTTGATATAAGCTTACTCTTTACTATTTTTTCTAAACAATTTAATAAGTTTATTGATAAGAGTGGATAGAGTCTCTGTCATAATATAAAAATCAGCATGAAATTTATGTGTTGACGAGCCATCGTAATTATCTTTAGCTAAGTCTACAACATCATCAGTGTATTTAATAGTTTTTATATCAAAATCATCTGTTAAGGTGAAAGTAGTTTTATCTTGCCAGTTTAGTGATAATTGATTAATTGTATAGCCATCCTGTAATAGATGTTGTATAGCTTTAAATGATAGATCTTGATGTTGGCAGCGAATAATTCTACTTTGTTGATTAGGATCTAACATGACACAGGACTGTTCAATAGAAAATGATGAAGGGTAACTGTCATTCAAAATCCATCTAGTTAGAATATTGGATATTTTTTTGGTTTCAATTGCATGGTATGCATTATCACCAAATGTTTTTTTAAATAAGCTAATAAATTTATCCAACTTAGATTTAACAGTAGTGTCAATAATTAATAAATCGTGTTCTATATCAATATAAGCGTATACTTTAGATAATTTGCTAAATGCTTTTGGTAGTAATTTTGAGGTAACTACATCTTTTAATTCTTGTTTTTCTTTTCTATAAACTTTGCGTCCTTGAGATGATTTAATATTTTTTATCTGATTATTCAATTCTTGAGTAATCACTGTGGCAGGTAATATTTTTTCTTCTATTTGCATACATATTAGGGTATATCTATTCTCAGTAAAAGAAATTGGTGCGTGGTCTTGGTCGACTGGGCTGATCCAACCATAGCTATTAGGAAGACTAGGTAAACATCCTTGAAATGCTAATTTATTTAATTTGTTGTTTAATGTATTTATTTTATAAGATTCAGCATTAGGTAGCTGGAATATTTTTGCTTGTTTAAACCACATATTGCTCCTTAAGATATTTTATTTACTTAGTTGATTTAGGCAATTTTTTTAATTCAATATCTATATTTATCAAGAATAGGTTTCAGACTAATGAAATTTTACAAATATTTAAAATTATTCGCGATAATTGTATCATATCTTATTGTATATAAAAGCTAGCATTTATTAAATATA
>JABSQI010000498.1 GCA_013215905.1 Legionellales bacterium
TTGAATATGAAGTATTAGCCCCTAGATTAAATGAATTTCCAGTTCCACTAGTCCAAGTACTTCCACCATCCGTTGAGTATTCCCAAGTAGAATCACTTTCTAATCCTGTTACATTAATTAAAGTATCACTTGTAAGTAAATCACTGCTTGAACTTCCAGTATCTGTATTTAAAGAAAGAGAAATAATATCTTCTATTAAATCTTTTGAAAAACTTGCAGAAACTGAAGAAGAAATTGAGTTAGCACTAGAATTTGTAGATGAAACATCTACTTTAAAATCAAGCTCATTAATTAAATCACTTCCATTAACACTAACGTGCCAACTGCCATCTGCAAGAACATTCGTAGTATATGTAGTTCCATTAATTAATAAAAGAACTGTATCATTAACAGAGATGTCTCCCCCAATAGCTGTTCCACTTATTGTGATTAAAGAAGAGGATTCAGTAATGTTAATAATATTATCATCGGTGATAGTATTTATGAAAACAGTTCCTGCTATAGCTTCTTTAGAAACAGGCTCACTTGAGTCTACTAAAGAAGAATTAGTACTGCTATTTACAATAGAGAGTGAAATATCTTCATCATTTTGAATCTTTTGACCTCTTGTGCTTAATTCATAAGAGGTAATAGAAGTGGTGATACTTTGAGTAGTTGAGGCAACATCACTTTCTAGTATTGCACTTGAAGCAGCTGTTTCAAGAAATTCTAATAATTGAGCGTAAGTATTTAATTCACTATGATTGTTATCTGGATCCACAATGATTATAATTGCATCACTTTCATTTAAAAATAAAATCAAATCAGTTAGTAATACATTTTCACCATTGTCAAAAGTAACAAAAAGACTGTCATCATTTGGAAGACTGTTCGAAACATGTAATAAATAAACAGTATCACCACTATTAATCTGAATATTTACAATATTTTTAGGGTCATAAAATCTTTCATTACCTTGTGTATCTACAATTTTGATAAAATCACTCATTAGCAGTCCTTTTTCATATACTATATAATATAATTTATTACTTATTTAAATCTTAATATTAGTTTTAAACTATCATTAAAGTTCATATTATTTTAGATTATTATGTAATAAAACATATAAATAAATTTACTGTTTTATTACATATTTTGGAGTAAGGGTTTAGGGAGTAATTTTATAGAATTATAAATTAAAGACGTATGAATAATTAAACTAGTTTTTCTTGCATTTTTTGTAGATCCGCAATTTTAATAGTATCTTCAACATATAAAGCAATATCTCTATTGGTATAAGTGTTAAAACTATTTGCATTTTGATCTTGATTTTTTGTACTCTGGGAATAAGTGATTACAGTTTTTTCTAAAGAAAGATTCTTCAGTATTTTTAGATCAGGAGCTAAATCATTTTTCAATAAATCTTCAAAACTGAGGTGAGAAGATATTTCCATTTTTGAAGTTTTTTTTATAATTTTCAACATATCAATTTTAGAGGAACAAGCTTCTTCTCTAATATTTAATTCCTTATTATTTGTAGTATGTTCATTATTTTGAAACATTAAATCTATGATTTTATCTTTTTTCATTATATAGCCTTCTTATCATACTTTACACTTAGAGTGCTTATGTAAAACTTAAATATTCAACATTTGTGCTAAAATATTACACTTTAATTAC
>JABSQI010000499.1 GCA_013215905.1 Legionellales bacterium
ATAAAGATATTGATATTTGAATGATACTATATTATTCAGTAAGTCAGCCAATAGAATAATTATTGTTTAATTAAATTAAGTCAAATATAATAAGTAGTTTTTAATTTACTTTTTTTACGTACACGTCTTTTGGGGGTTGCTACAATTTCTTCATCATCTATTAAATCTTCTATGGATATATCTATTTCTGAATCAGTGATTTCAGTCTTTCGTACATCACCAAACTCTTCTTTAATTTCTATTAATTCTTGTCGTATGATTGACATTAATTTTTCTGGATTTTTAAGTATATCTAATAGTTCAAAAATTTGTTTTAGTATTGCTTGATATTCATCAATTATTTTATCTTGTTCTAGAGCAGTTAATCTGTGTAGTTTTAAATCTAGGATAGCTTGTGCTTGTATTGCAGATAGTTTGTAGCCATCCTGTTGTAATCCAAGATGTTCTTCTAAATTTATCGGTCTGATATCTTCTGCTCTATTAATAAATTTAGCAACAATCCCAGCAGGCCATATTTTATCTTGTAGTGATTGCTTAGCTAATTGAGGATTTTTTGATGATTTTATGATAGATATCATTTCATCAATATTAGAAAGTGCTACCCCTAAACCTTCTAAAATGTGACACCTGTTTTTTGCTTTGTTTAACTCAAATTTACATCTTCTTGTAACAACTTCTTTTCTATGTCGAATAAATTCTTGTAAAACCTCTATTAGGCCCAATATTTTCGGTTGGTTATCACATAAAGCAACTATATTGATGCTAAATACTTGTTGAAGCTGTGTTTGTTTGAATAAGTTATTTAGAATTATTTCTGGGTTTTCATTTCGTTTAATTTCTATAACAACTCTTATTCCATCTTTATCTGATTCATCACGTAATTCAGAGATCCCTTCTATTTTTTTATGTTTTACCAGAGTTGCAATTTTTTCAATGAGTCTTGCTTTATTTACTTGATAAGGTAGTTCATCAACTATGATTTTTTGTTTACTTGAGTTTGCTACTTCTTCGAAATGAGTTTTTGCTCTTATAATTACCCGTCCTTTACCTGTTTTATAGGCGCTGATTATTCCGCTTCGCCCTAAAATTATTCCCGCTGTTGGAAAATCAGGTCCAGGAATATGCTGAATCATTTCTTGGAAGCTTATATTGGGATTGTCGATGAGTGCAATACAACCATTGATAACTTCAGATAGGTTATGTGGCGGTATACTAGTTGCCATACCAACTGCAATACCTGTTGTGCCATTGATTAATAAGTTTGGTATTTTTGTTGGTAATACGCAAGGGGCTGACTCATTTCCATCATAGTTAGGTTGAAAGTCAACGGTGTCTTTTTCTAAATCCGCAAGTAATGCATGAGTGATTTTTTTCATGCGTACTTCTGTGTAACGCATTGCAGCAGCAGAATCACCATCTATTGAGCCAAAATTTCCTTGCCCATCTATTAAGCAGTATCTCATTGAGAAAGGTTGGGCTAGGCGGACTATAGAATCATATACTGCAGTATCGCCATGAGGGTGGTATTTACCCATCACATCCCCGACAGGGCGTGCCGATTTGCGATAGGATTTGTCGTGGGTATTTCCGGTCTCGTGCATCGCGTACAGGATGCGCCGATGGACCGGTTTCAACCCGTCTCGCAGGTCCGGAATC
>JABSQI010000005.1:0-17097 GCA_013215905.1 Legionellales bacterium
AATTTCCAACGGCATGAGGCAAAATACTGTTATCAGATGAAATACCTGTATCGAAAGTATTTGTTACTCCATTAATAAAAGCCGTTAATGTTTTCGTATCCCCCTCCCAGTTTATTCTAAATGTAAAAATAATCTTTGAAAAATGTTCCAACAATTAATATAGAAATAAATTTTGATCATTTAGAAATTTCACATTCATATTTATCGCTACTAGTATTATTTATTCCTATATTAGTTTGGTTTGATTTCTGTAAGTTCGCAATTCTTTGATGTTTACTTATCTCCTCTTGTTCTGATATCGTGCTTTCTGAAAATTGTTTGTGTTGTTCTAACATCTTATCAACTTCACTAATATAATGTTTAATATTCTTTGCCATTATAATTCTCTCCATTTTTCTTTAAGTCTAGCATAATTATTTTGCATCCATTGCAAGCTAAGAAGTGTATGTGCATTATTCATTTTACCAGCATAAATGTTCTCAAATACCAATTTAGGAGTATATTTGCGTAATTTTATATCTTCATTTTCACTTTTTAATCCCGAAATTTCTGGCATATTGGTAGAATCAACTGCAGCACAAAATAAATAAAAATACTCATTAGTAAAACCTGGACTCACCCAATACTCTGTTATCTTTTCAATTGCTTTGATAGTAACACCAGCTTCTTCTAGCACCTCTTTATGAACCGTATCATTTATTGAGATCCCAGGCTCTATTAATCCAGCAACAACTTCTATATGCCAGGGACATGCTTGTGAAAATAGACACCCTACCCTAAATTGTTCGGTTAAAATAATTACATCATTTTTAGCAT
This sequence comes from Legionellales bacterium, assembly GCA_013215905.1. The sequence goes on from JABSQI010000005.1 coordinate 817, forward strand.
CGAATAGTAAAACTCCAACTGCACTATATTTTTTAACTATAGCTTTTTCAACAATAGGGCTCCATGAACCGCTATACATTTTAAATTTTAATTCAACTAATTCTAAGTTAATAAACCCTTGATAAACTGGGTTAGTTTTAATAATCTGAACATCTTCTTTATTATAACTCATAGGATATGACTTAAAATAATGTGTATAGTTTTATTATACTATTACGTAAACTGCAATGTACATCTTTCTTGGAATACATCCAAGGCTCAATATGTGTCAATATTTTAAACATCTGTTGTAATTCTATCCTACTGATATTACAATCATTAAAGCTTAATATATAACTAATCGGAGTATCTTATGAAATTAAAACAAATATTTTTAGCTGTGGTTATTTTACTGCCTATACTATCATTCTCAGCTTTAGAATTACACTGGACATCTACGCAAACAAAGACTGGTTTAGGAGATCACGCTTGGGTATTTGTAAAAGATACAAATTCTGGGCAAGTCATATGGCAACGCGGCTTTGCGTTTAATAGACAAAATGCAGTAAACGATTTTATTAATCATGGTCAATTAGAAGGTATTGTTTTAGAAAATGATTGTGATTTTTATGGTATCTATCAAGGTAATGTCTTAGCTACTTCTGATGAATCTGCGGAATTTGTCATAAAAAGCTACATGAAATCCCTTTCAGATTATTTTGCATCAAAAAAAGGTAAAACTTATAGATTAGATCAAGCTTGTAATGATGTAGTCTATAATGCTCTACTTACAATAGGTTTTGATGTTCCAGCAATACAGAGATTAAACGCAGGAAAAGCTAGACAAGAAATAGGGCAAATGTATCATGAAGAGATTAAGCCAGTAATAAAAGAGCTTAAAACTGATATAAAGGATATTGCTAAAAGCGAAGAAGTTAAGGAAATAGCCCAACAAGTTAAGCATATAGGTAAAAATGTAAAAACCCTTTTCAAAAGCTTTGGCTTTTAATATAGTTATATTACATATCTAAGTTCACAAATGTTGCTTCTTTATAAAGAATCAACATTTGTGCTTATAATTATTAAATCTGATTTAAATATCACAAATATCTCAACTTCCTTAAAATTATAGTAACAAAATATAAATTTCCTTCTCTTCATACCGCTATAATTTATACTTGTCTATATCATAATATGCTAAATAAATGGTTTTGAAATTCCTAAATTTAAATCCACAAACTAATTCAGGGATATGTACTTAGTATTATATCCAGCTATACTAAAAAGTTAAATTAGGCAACCAAAAATCAATCAGAGTCTTATCAGTACTATCGGAGCAAAAATAAATACTTATTTAACATAACAAACTAATGTTTCTATGTTTTTCTTGACAAAGATCTGAGCTAAAGTGCATGATTATTTTGTAATTTTTATCGGAGTTCATTATGAATAGAAATTTTTTTATCCTTCTACTTCTTTCTCTTACATACAGTGCTTTTTCATCGATAGATATTACCGTTCACAGAGGAGAAATGAAAAATACCTCACTTCCAGCAAATGAGTTTCAAAACAAGCTCCTTATTGTAAATGTAACTCTATTTAAGAACGATAAGGTTATTTTAGCAACGAACGATGACGCTCTTTCATTTTTTATGCAATTAACAAGCACTAATAAATATGATGTGATTGGTAACCCCTTATTAGGTAGCTATGGCGCTCCAGTAGGATACATTCTACATATCAAACAAAACTGTACAATCAATTTATTAATTAGACATCATGAAAGTAAAGGCCCACCAACTGGACTAACAATAGGAGTTACTGAACAAACCCCTCAACAACAAAATTCAAATAGCGATGGTGTTAAGCAAAAACAAAAAGTCTCCAGTGTATCAAGCACTCAAGTTAATGAACTCCAATCATTTCGCCAATCTATCAAAAATATTGTTAAACATACCGAACATCAATTAACAAATATTTATAAAAACAGCATTCAACCAATTGGACACAATACAGTTGTCAAAGAAGTAAAACATGCTCCAAAGAAATTGTATAATGCTCAGAAAAAATTCTTTAAAAAACATAAAAAATTCAAATTTTAATAGATAAATAATTTTTTAATTGATTCTTTGCTTATTTCTATCAACAAAGAATCACTGTATAAATATTATCATTTAAAAATAATCCCTTCTTCTCTGTATGAGGCAAGTACATAATAGTGTAAAATGAGCCAAAATCTGATATAATGCAAAATCTCGTGTTGTAATAGTTTATTTGATTTTTAAATAAATTATTTGTATTTCGAATTTTTAGTATGAAAAATTATCTCCCAAAAATTTTTTACATATATATAGTAATTCTACCCATTTTTGCTGCCAAAAAAGCAGACTTAGTCTCTTTTTATAACGATAGTTTAATAAATGATGGTACACTAGCATCACAACAAGCTGAATTTATGGCATCATCTGAGGCTAGGCCATTAGCGTTCTCTGAAATTCTCCCGGTTATTTCAGCATCAGGAAGCTGGAATAGAAACAACAATAAATTCACTAATAACTTATCAAACTCATCACCGCAACTATCTGATAATAAATATAGCGGAGAATACACTCTTGGCCTCTCCCAGCCTATATTTGATTTAGTTAAATTCCAGAAAATCAGCAAAGCCAGTATAACCGTTAGAAAAAGCTTTGCTATCTTACAAAACCAATTTCAAGAATTTATTATACGAGTCGCAAATTCGTATATTGATGCCTTGAAAGCAATAGATAATTTAGAACTCGCTAAATCAGAAGAAAAAGCATTAAAAAGACAATTAACTCAAACAGAACACAGATTCCAAGTAGGCTTAGAAACAAAGACCTCTATCTATTCGGCTCAAGCAGCTTACGATACTGCAGTAGCAAATACAATAGATAAAGAAAATCTGTTAACAAATTCAATGTCTTCTTTATCTGTATTATCCGGGACAACTTATCATAAAATTAAAGAGTTCAAGAATAGAGTCCCTATTGCTAAACCAAAACCGACAAACCATAAAAAATGGATATTAAAAGCTCTTACCCAAAATTATGAATTACTTGTAGCTCAATATGATAAAGAAATTGCTAAAAAAGATGTTTCTATTTCCAAATCAAAGCACTTTCCAATAATAAACGCTAATGCTAGTTATACAAAAAGTAGATTTTCTAATAGAACTAATCCATATCAGGGAACGAACTCAAAAAATAGATTATCTAATATTAATTTAAAATTAACATTACCGATATATAGTGGAGGTAGCACAATTGCAGGTACTAGAAAGTCATCTCAGAGCTACTTAGCCTCCGTATCTAAATATGAGCAAGCTAGAAGGAATTTAGAAAACAAAACCTTGCAAACATATAATAAGTTAATTGCAAAATTTCACCAAATTAACGCACTTAAACAAGCGGTAAAATCTGCAAACAGTGCTAATGTAAGTACACAGGAATCATATAAACAAGGTTCAAGTACTATTGTAGATTTATTAACCTCTCAAAAAGATGTATTTATTGCTAAACAAGCTTTATCAGCTTGTATTTATGATTATTTACTAGAAAGTTTGACTCTAAAAAAACTGGCTGGTACTTTATCTGAAGAAGATTTACAGTCTCTTAACAAATACCTATCTTAATTTATATTTAGACTATAATTAATATAGCTAATATATCACCTTACTCAAGCAAGCTAAATATGAATAAAATACAAAATAATATTCTTGGTTTTACAATTATTGAACTAATTATGGTAATTGTAATTATTGCTATCCTAGGAATTTTTGCGATACCAAGAATATTTTTATCATTAGATAAAAGTAAAAATACAGCAGTAGAAGCAATTCTTACCAGTACAAGATCCAATATTTCTGCATATGTAACTAAACAAATAGCTTCCTCAAATACCAGTTCATATCCAACTATTACTGATTTGCAAACACCTGGAGTTGTCCTAGAAAATGAAATTTTAGCTAATCCTTTTAATAACCTAAATACAATTAGAAATGCTGACGGAGAATATACATCCTCCCCTCCAGTAACTGACTCAGATTCTTATGGTTGGGCATACGATCAAACTAATGGTAAATTTTGGGCTAATACAAATTACAACGATGAAAATGAATTATAGGAATTTTTGAATATAATCTATCTGCACATTCAGTGCTCCACCATTCTCTTCAAATACTTTTTTTGAATTTCTCTCCAGCTCCATCCTAGAATTATCATTAGATAAAACATCCTCTATATGGTCAATTAATTCTTCTTCTTCGGAAATAATACATGCTTTATTTTTCTGTAGAACATTATAAATTTTAGTAAAGTTAAATACATATTTACCTGTAATAATAGCCTTCCCAAAAATAGCAGCTTCAAGTGGATTATGTCCTCCACGTTTAATTAAGCTCCCACCTATAAATACTACTTTGGCAAAACTATAAAAAGTTAACAATTCTCCAATAGTATTCCCTATAATTACATCAAAATTACCAGATATATGTCCTAACTCTGTTCTTAAAACAGAATTAATTTTCATTTTCTTTGCTAAATCTTGTAGTTGATGGGCTCTTGTAGGATGTCTTGGAACAAGAAATAATACTAACTTAGGATGTTTCTGCTTAAGTTTACAAAAAATATTTAAAATAACCTCTTCTTCATTATTATGTGTACTACTTGCTAAAAATATTTCAACATCATTAAAATATTTTTCTATTTTCTGCCTACGCTGTTGAAAATCTTCAGGTAACCTTAAATCATATTTTATACTGCCAGTTACCACAATATTATTACTTTTAACCCCTAAAGCCATAAACCTTCTCGCGTCGTATTTGGATATGGCAAGAACCCTCAAATCTCTGAAAAAATATTGAGTGAAAATAAAAAAGTTTGCATATTTTCTTGCAGAGTTTTTCGATAACCTTCCATTACAAATAATAATTGGTATATTTTGTTGACTAGAGATTCTAGTTAAATTAGGCCATATTTCTGTTTCCATGCAGACTAATATTTTTGGTTTTATTTTTTTAACAAAATGCCTAATAAGAATAGGAATATCATAAGGAATATATACATGGAAAACTTTATCCCCTAAAGCTTTTACTACCCTTTCTGAACCAGAAGGGGTTGTTGTAGTGACAGTTATGGGTAATTCAGGATATTTCTTACTAATAGCGCTAATTAATGGTATTGCAGCTATTGCTTCACCTAGAGAGACTGCATGAAACCAGATCCCTGAATGGTTACCTTTATATTTAAAAATAGCCAACCGTTCTAGTATTCTCTTCCGATAATCCGGATCTTTTCTTGATTTCCATAATAATCTGATGGAAACAAATGGGAATATCACTATCCATAGAGCAGAATAGATGAAATACAATACTATTTTTAAAAAATTGCTTTGTAAAATTTTACTTATACTTTGAGCCATACTAAAATATAATCTGTTTTTCTTATTATCTAATAAAAATGGGCTTTGGTAAACTAATCTTCTCATTATTAGGTCTAATTTACCTTGGACCCATCGGATTTATTTTAGGATTAATTGTTGGCCATCGAATTGATAATCAGGATATTAATATATTCTCCTTTGATGGAAACTCTCATACTACAGAAAAACTAGAGAAAACTAAAAAAACATTTTTTGATGTAACATTCGAAGTAATGGGGCATCTTGCTAAATCTGACGGTAGAGTTAGTGAGAAAGAAATATTAGCTGCACGAAGAATTATGGATCAAATGCAGCTAAATAATCATCAAATCAAACATGCAATAGCAAACTTTACCAAAGGTAAAAGTAAAGAGTTTTCTTTGCATGATGCATTAAATAGATTGGTCAAAGACTGCCATAACAACCGGGGATTACTACATACGTTTGTCGAGATCCAATATCAAGTAGCAGGAGTAGACTCTTCTTTAAGCAAATCCAAGAAAGAAATCTTACAAACTATCTGTAACAGACTAGGCTTTTCACCAAATTTTTCTTTCGAACATGGTAATTCATATAGCCAACAGAGGCACTATAGTACAAAATACACAAACAGGAATAAACTAACAGATGCTTATAAAACCTTAGGGATCTCGGCAGACTCAACATCAGTTGAAATTAAAAAAAGATATCGTAAACTCATGAATGAACACCACCCTGACAAGCTAATTGCTAAAGGACTACCTGAAGAAATGATTAAATTAGCAACAGATAAAACGCAAAGAATAAAATCAGCCTATGAAATAATTAAAGAAGATAAAAATTTTTAATACTCAAAGGTCATTTATATTTGTTCCATTTACAGTACCAGTATTAACCCAGAATTTTCCTGATAGTTCATCATAAGCCCACCCTTGTGTTCCTGATACTGTAGTACCTGATGTAGGACTATATTCTTCGACAGCATCCCTAATATCTGCGCTATTATTATAAGGATTTGCTGGTATTGGTTCTTGCATAACTACACCAATGCTTGAAAGTTCTAAAAATGTTGGATATTCAGGTTCACCATCAGTAACTGCCCTATTCAAATAATAATGTTGAATTGCAGTTCTAACGTTGCCAAGTGTTGCTTTGACCATAGTAAGTTGAGCATCTGCTTTATAAGAATAATACCTAGGTATAGCCACAGCAGAAAGAATGCCTAATATTATTATGATGCTGATAAGCTCTATTAGTGTAAAACCATTAGATTTCACCATATTTTGCTCCAAATCGCTATTTATATGTTAATTATAGAACATAATGATCTATAATCAACCACATTGGCGTCTACTAATAATAAAATCAATAAGTTAACTAATGGATATACAAAATTATTTTATAGTGATTTTTCTTAGTTTTTATCATTTTGATTTAAAACATTTTTTTATTTAGAAGATTCTCTATTCAAAACGGATCCTGTGTCCCTTGAGCGCCTATAATTATAGTAAGTCAATAAAAATTCTAAACTATGAAAACAAATAAAATACATGGCTTTAGTCTACTGGAACTAATAGTCATTATTACAATTGTAGCAATTATATCAATTCTAGCTGTACCCAAATGGTTCAACAGTTCAATGAGACTCAACACTGAAATAGATAGATTAGTAAATAATATATATTTAGCAGAAGAGCTTGCTATTAATACCGGTTACAATACTATTATATCTTTTGTTAACTGTCGTACTTACAGCATAAAATTACTGTCCTCACCTGAACAAATAGTCTTAGAAAATATAAATATAGATAACAGTATAACTATAACTAGTCCACCCTGTGATGACATAGAATTTACTAGAACATATGGTTTGTTAACTACTACTTCTAAAACGATTTCACTGGTTGCAGAAAATACTGGTAATGCCAAAGATATTACCATCAATGCTATTGGAGAAATAACTATTACATCAAATTAAAAATATGAATAGAAATACATCAAAATATATGAGCGGATTTTCCTTCCTTGAAATGATTTTATCAATAGTAATAATATCTATTCTTTCTGTTGCTGTTCTTGGATCTTTAATAAAACCATTTAATGAAAAAGTAGTAGATTTCAATGACATTCAATTAGTAGTCAATAATACAGAAGAAATTTTTTCTAGTGTTTTAAAAAAATATGGTCCTGAGTCAGTCCCCGGATTACCTTTTAGTATCAACGATTATTCCAGGGACTGTTCTGAAGAAATTTCACCAGGTTCCATTGAATATTTATTGTGTAAATCAAATGACTTTGGTAATAATGTAAAATATTCTATTAATTCAACTGTTTCTGGTTCATCAATATCAGCCCCACCTCTACAAGAAATAGAAATATGGGAGGTTGAGTATGCTATTGTTTTTTATGTTAGAAAGTCCATTGCTGCTTCATGGAATGAGTATATTACGGTAAATCGTATCTTGAAGGTGCAAAAATGAGATATCATGTACGAGGATTTTCACTACTAGAATTTATTATAATAATTTCTATTATTAGTATTATTTTTGGAACCGGTGCTATCTTAATCACAAGCTCTACCCAAAATTATTTCGAGCAGAAAAAATTAAATTTGGGTTTATCAGTGAAAAATATTAATTTTAATCGCCTAAATAACTATCTCAGTCCAATCTTCAAAAATTTACACCAACCTCTTTTTAACGCTGCCACAGGGGATGTGATAATTATAGCTAGTGCAAATACTGATGATTATAAAACTCTGGATGATAATAATATTTTTATGAGCCAGTTAATAAAAATTAGCTTAATTGATTCAGAGATTACTATGGAAAAATTTCCTCCTTCCCTAAATGGTGGAACAGATACCATTTATGGTAAAGCTACTAGTGACTTTAATACAATCACGAATAATTTAATATCAACATCAACATCAATAGCAAATAATGTATCTTCTATGGATATAGAATATCTAGATTTAGATACTAATCCAACAGCAGAAGGTTCAGAAATTAGCTTTATCTCAATAAGAGTTACAATATTATCTTCAACTGTGAGCAGAACTAGAACTACTATTATCTCTCCTTGGAGGATCTTATTATTATGAAAACTAAATATAATAATGGTTTTAGCTTTATCTCTGTTTTATTTATTCTTGCAGTTACATCTTTATTTGTAACTGTTATCAATGAACAAAGAAGTGCTACAAGTTTAGATATCTCTGTCTCTCTTTTAGATGCTAATATAGCAAATCAAATAGCCGTTCTAGGAACTCATCTTGGCCTCAATGAACTTGCAACAAATATAAATTATACATCAGATTATACCAGCGACGTTCCTGTTCTAGATGAGATGGACACCTCAACTATATTTGGAATATCTAGTGGTACGATAACTTTGAAATTTGTAGGTACTTCAGGAAATATCTCTGATCAACAACTATTAATAATATCAACAGGAACATTCGGCAATGCTACCAGAACAATTACATTAACAATCAATAAAGTAACTAATAAAAGGATGCTAATGATTGAACCTATATTTTCTACAGATTCCCAATTTAATACTAGGAGAGATTCTTTTGAAAATTTAGGATGGGAGATTACTACAGTACCGGAAAATTCTATTACTTTTGGTGGAGCTAGTTTAGATCCTATTTTACAAATATCTTGGAACCTTATTTATATTCCTCAAAATATTACTATCGATAAAAATGAATTTAATGAGGTTAATTCCCCAATAGTAGCTGAATCCATCGATAATACTCAGAATTTCGGTATCTTGGCTAGTTCCACCACCTTTGATGATGTTTTTACAACTACTCTTGAAGCACAAGCTACCAGTCAAAACTACTCTATGGGAACTGTAATATCATTCTCTACTATTAACACTTATTTTAAAAACCTAAAAAATGTAAATCTTGTCTCAGATGCTATTAAGGAATTCTCTGATAGCAATATTTCTCAAACACAACAAAATGATGAGCCTATTATAGTATGGTTGCCAGAAGGTGGGATAAGAGCAGATTCAACACCATCTCCTAATGCTAGAATTGTTTTAAATAACATACCAAATGATACTTATCCATGGTCTATGTATACAGCATCAGGACTGTCAGCCTTTAACACAATCTTAAGCAATATTTCGTGTCAATATACTAATTGTTTCATTTATGAAATTCGCCATATTGAATATTTATAATATAATTGGTTATTAGTAGTATAGCATTGTCGTTTTAATACTATTAAACAATTGCTGTTTTTGCAAAAGGTAGCAAAGATGATAAAATTTTTGTAAAATCTTTGGGTTAATTAACATATCACTTATACCTTAATAAGGAAAAAAAATTGTAATAATTAAGTGATAATATAAAAAAATTGTTTTGAGTCTTTCAATACAGTGGGGGTAAATTCTTAATGGTAAATATCATATCTCATCGAATTAATACAATCAAAGAGCTTAATAAAGTTGATTTTTCTTATGGCATTGAAGTTGATATTAGATACCATAATAATGATTTGATATTACACCATGATCCTTTTGGGCATCATGATAGTAAACCAGTGTTATTTGAAGATTTATTGATTGAATATCTAAAAAACCACAAAGGCACCATAATTTTAAACGTAAAGACTGAAGGTATAGAATTACAATGCATAAACCTTATGAGAAAATATAATTACAGTAATTGGTTTTTCTTAGACTTATCTATGCCATACTTTGTTATTTATGCAAATAAAGCTTCCTTAGGAGAAATAGATGGTTTTTCTCCTGATAATTTAGCTGTTAGATTTTCAGAATTTGAGCCTATTGAATATGCTTTAGCATTTAAGGACAAGGCAAAATGGGTGTGGATAGATTGTTTTAAGAAAATGCCACTTAATAAAGAGAACTATAAAATATTAAAAAATGCATATTTTAAGTTATGTCTTGTTGCTCCGGAACTACACAAACATAAGCTAGAAAAGACCTTTGAGTTTTTTAAAATTATCAAAGATAATAATATTATCCTAGATTCGGTATGTACAAAAAACCCAGATCTATGGAACAAGCTATAAAATTCCCTGGATTTTTTGATGTTATCAATATTCGTAATTAGGCTCTTTGCCAAATGCAAGCTCCTTAAGAAATCTATAATAACTATTTATATTTTCATAGCGATTTTTTTTGTATCACAACAGACATTCCTACACTCAGCAAATTAGGCATAAATTTAGAAACAAGCCGATCGAATGCTTTAATAGCAGGAATTATTTTTTTAGGACAATCTGGAATGAAACTAGATTTTGCAATTACTCCACCAGATAATGGGAATAGTAGACATTCATTTATAGAGTATTTAATTATTTCAAGCTCTGGAAAATGCTCATGAAATTTATCTTTATTATTAAATAGTAATTTTGGAATAGCACAATTTGCAGACCAAGGATCATCAGGTTGATTGCAGATTGTATCTTTAGAAAAAACATCCACAGCATCGCACCACCCTTCATGTCTCATCACTCTTAATATTATTTTCATAAACACACTAGTATAAACATCTTGAATAATCAATTTTCCATTTTCTGTTAACAGAGTTGATAATTTTTTTAGAAACACGTATGGTTTTGCCACATGATGAAGCATATGCGACAGAATAATAACATCCACACTGTTATTGTCTATTTCAATGTTGTTAGCATCAACATATTTATCTATCCATTCATGGTTAGTGACATCACTAGTAACCATTGGTTCCTCAATGAAAAATTTTGCGAACCCAGCACCTGACCCGAACTCTAAAACATAATCATTTTTTTCAATAAAATCATTCATCCAAACATATCTAGATTCTAGCAAAGCATATAATGAATTTCTTTTTTTAGAGATAAATGCATTTCTAGCATTTACAACATCCCCAACATTGCGCATTAAATTTTCATCTGTTTTAGGTATGTATGATTCAAGCATTTTTTATCCTAAGTAAAATAATCTTTTATGTAAGAGTAATTCATCTTTTTACATATGAGGAGTATGGTATTTGATTTTTGTAATAAAGCAAACAAAATAACCTGAATCTACAATTTTACAATGATAGCTCAGCTTACGCAATAACCACAAACATTGAACAAATATGTAAAAACTACCCGCACAAAATCCTGGGAAAATGATGGTGTTTTTTTCTAAATGCAGCATAATTTCTCTAAGATGTAATTATTACATCAAATATGAGTGGGCGTAATATAATGAAACATTTTATAAATGTAGTTTTTGCAGGAGTTCTGTGTCTTATTTTCAGCGTGTTTGCTAATAATAAAACTGTATATGTTAATAATATACACAAAGCAGATTATACCAGAACTACATATCGATTAGATTAAGCTGGATAAATTTCTTTTCAGACAATCAGAAAATCAGATAACTAAAACAAAACTTAATGTTAATAATTAATGAAATTACATTATAATACAAGTCTCAACATACTTGAGAGTGTCACCAAAATTGTATAGCGAGTTATACATTACCATACAGGTGATTGGTGGAAATTATATTAAAAACATCAACACAGAATTAGACTTACTATTATTATCGCTGTTCTCAAACTTCTTAGCTGAAAAAATACTAGCAGAGATTTACAGAAATTTTCTTGTCCTAATACGTCATCTGCATACGTCAAATTAACCTGCTTTACTTGTTATTGACTGTATCAAAAAAATTGTCAAAAACAAGAAAGAGATACCTGGTATATTTATTGCTATAGCAGGGGGTTAGCTAAATTCAATCATAACTTTAATTGCATTAAATTCCTCTATTCTATTCTTATGATTATATAGTTTTAATAAATATTCTTGTACTTCTTGTAATTTTATATAGTGAGTAATAAATTTACTAGGTTGAATTCCGTATTTTTTTATCAACTCTATTGATTCTCTCCAATCGTCCTTAACACTTTCGGGATCATAGTCAGAGTTCCAAGAACCTAATATTGTTATTTCTTTTCTTAGTATTGAACTAATAGTTTTTTTATCTATAGATAAATCATCTATAATATTCCCCAACCATAAACATTTTCCACCCTCTTTTGTTAAGTGAATTGAATTAACAAAAGAAAATGGTACTCCTGTTGCTTCAATAACCATATCAAAATAATTACGAGCTCTTTCTTCTAAAAATATTTCCCAGTCTTTTTGGTCTTTTAATAAAACTGTTTCACTAGAATATTTTTTTGCCAAATTCAATTTAAAACTATTTCTATCAACAATAGTAAGTTTATGAGCAGGATATTTTGATTTTAAAATATGTGCTGCAATTAATCCTAAGAAACCTGCCCCAATAATAATAATATTTTTTGAATTTTTCTCATTTATTCCTAATCTTTTTAAACAATGTAGAGAAACAGACATAGGCTCTAAACAAGCAATATCTCTATAATCTAGACTTTTATCAATTTTGATTAAATTCCAAGACTTCACACTTAAGTACTCTGCATACCCTCCGTCTCTTCTAGAGCCATAATAACCATAAGATTTACATCGGACATATTTTTTTTGTTTACAGGGTTCACAGTTAAAACATGGAAGTAATGGAAAAATTCCAACTTTATCTCCTTTCTCAATATCATTAACTATAGCGCCTACTTCAACAACTTCGCCAGATAATTCGTGCCCCATTACTAATGGATAAGAATAAGCTCCTTGACAAAACCCTCTCTGAATATCAGAAGAACAAACACCAACATTTTTTACTTTTACTAAGCATTCATCTTCTTTTATTTTGGGTATTTCACAATCCTTTATTTGTATTTTTTTATTATCAACTAATACTGCTGCTTTCATACAATTCCCTAAATATTATATTTAAAAAAAATAGAAACATGTAATTCTATAAATTTTGTTTTGAAAAAATCTATAATAATTGTTAGCTTATCTCAGCGTATTTTTTCAAAGAATTCTTCCCAGTAAAAAAATATGTTTATTTCAAATGGATCTCCGTAAGAAATCCACTGTTCAACTTCAAAAATAACAACTTTTTTACCTTTTTCTATCAATAAATTAATACCATTGCCAACGTAATGTTCTCCATTTACTGTTATATCTTTCTCAATAACTTCATCTGCCATTTTTAAAAAATCAGAAGCCTTCCTAAACCAAAAACTACCAACCACCAAAGGATCATTTCCTGGCTCATCACTTATTGTATCTTTTTCAATTATCCGAGAAACTGTATTAGTATTTTGAGCTGTTTTACAGTAAGCAAAAGCACTATAGTCTTTTACTAAATTACCGCCAATTCGATAGGTCCAAATCGCAACATCCACATCTTTGTCATCTATAATTTCCTGCCATTTAGACTCAGAGAATATAGTTTCATAATCAGCAGAAGCTATGAAAAGACTAGATTCATTATCAATTTTATCTCTGGCAAGTAAACAAGATGATAGTTGTCCAGATGTATTATAATTTACTGGAATTACTTTATAATTTCCAAAATTACTTGCAAGATGTTTATCTATAGGATTTTTTTTTAAGTCTTCTGAACGTATTACGAAAACCCACTCACTAGGAACGGGAAATGAATTACATGCCCTAATAAACATCGGAGTATTTTGGATTTGCACTAGAGGTTTGCTTACTCTATAACTATCTTTTTTTAGTCTACTTCCCTTACCAGCCATAGGGATCAAATTTACCTGATTTGGATTTTCTTTTGAGGGAAGTGTTTTATTCTCACTGTTAAAATATTTTGACCAAAACTGATATTGCTCTAAATCTTCTGGAGTTCCTAAGCAAATAAACTTATCAACATAATTGACCAAAATTTTTAAATTATCAATAACCATAGGATTAAAAAGTAAGCTAACATATCCTTCTTGTAAATTCTGAAACCCTTCTTGCATAATTTTATTTGCATATCTCTTGAATAATTGCCAGCTTTTAAAATAATAAATCCCCGTTGACGCTGGCTCTTCATGCCTAGCATCAGTAAAACTATTTTTTTCTCTTAGCTCCAGCATCTCACTTTTTTCATCAACTCTCATATAAGCATAATAAGTATCTCCAAAAGAAGCAGGATGAAAACCTTTAAAGGCAGAAACACATCCATCGTATCCTGAAACTTCTTTTAAAAAATTCTTATAATTCCAATCAACAATAAAGTCACAGTAAGAAATAATTATTTCTTCATTATCTTGTATTGAATCTATATGTAGTGCAGAAAACAATGGTCCTTTGTCGTGAGGTTCAATAATATGGATTTCAATATTTTTTGCTAGCGAACATAAAATGTCATTTATTTCTGGATTGTGTTCAATCTGATCTTTGTTTATAACAAAATAAAAAGTGTCTTTATGATCAAACATGTTAACTACATGACTGATAATAGGGCTTCCATCGACTTCTATTAAAAATTTTGGTTTATTATAACCAGCAGCTTTAAACCTTTTAGAATGCCCTGCAAGAGTAATTATTATATTCATTTTACCCTTTACTAATAGATTCCTGCCAATATTTTACTGACTCGGATAAAGAATGAATAACTGAGCTATCTTGTGGCTGTCTCTCTTTAAAACTTAACTCTAGAATTAGATCAACATCCTCAACGCCATGCTTTTTAAGAGCAGCTATATATTCATCTGCTTTAATTTTACCTTCTTTATTATACTCTGGTAAAAATGGAAAATGTCCCGACTTGTTATTTTGTAAACTTTGCTTTAAATGAATTTGTGGAGATTCCGAACAAAAATTTTCTAACCATTTATATGGATCGGTATCATCTGGATTTGGAGACGATAGATCTCCATGATCAACATCTAAGCATATTTTAAAAGGAATAGGGGCATTTGTATTAATCATTTTTTGTAATCTTCTAGTTTCCTCAATTGTTTCTCCTTGCTCACGAGAAATTGACATTGGCTCCCAAGTAATATATTTCAATCCTTTTTCTTTTGCATATTTAGCAATTTCGTGCCAATTCTCAATATTTTGATGGCTTCTTTCCTCTCGTTTAACTGGATCTAAATTATCCTTCATCGTAAAGATCCCCATGTGGCTACCCATACTAGAAGCTCCAAGTTCAATAGCTAAGTCAACATATCTCTTAAACCATTCTATCCAATAATCTCTAACTTCCTTATCTGGATGAGCTAGATGATTCACTCTAGTAAAGGCTCCTGTAAAAGCACTTCTAATTTCGATAGAATTCTTTTCACAAGAATTCTTAATCCTGGCTAACTGATTATTGATAATTGTATCGGGTAAACTAACATTTAGTAGATCAGCAGTAAATTGAGCATAACTCGCCCCCACCTTTTTTAAAACTGCTGTCCATTCTTCAGGTTCTGAGTATCTATTAACTGCGAAACCAGTATTAATTCCAAGCCTAAACATAATCACCTCTTAATTTGTAGCCTTCATCAATAGCGTTTTTTATATCCTGAACACAATCAGATATTGATTTATCTTTCTTAAATAAGCCACTTGAACCCAAAATTAATGTATCTCCCCCCGCTGCAACCATTTTAGGGATAGTATTACAATTAACATTACCATCAACTGCAATCCTAGTGTTTAATTCCATATTTTTAATTATCTTTTTAAGATCTGATATCTTTCGAATTGTTTGTGGAACTAAACTCTGTCCTTTATAACCAGGATTCACAGTCATTAATAGCACAACATCTACATCCTCTAATATATATTCTAGAGTCTCTAAGGGGGTAGCTGGACAAAGAGCTACTCCTACTAGCAATCCTTTTTGTCTAATTTTAACCAGATCTCTATGTAAATTTCTTGAACACTCCTGGTGTATAAAAAGAATAGCATCTTCTTCGGGTTCAAAGATATCAAAAATCCTGCTTGGCTCCTCTACCATCAAATGATAATTTGATGTAAGACTAGTATTCTCCCT
>JABSQI010000005.1:17107-22419 GCA_013215905.1 Legionellales bacterium
ATCCCATAGTAAAATCAGGCGCAAAATTACCATCTATCACGTCATAGTGTAAATAATCTATTTCTGCAGCTTCAAGTTCTCTTAATTGCTTTTCAGCATTTAGCCAATTTATGCACATTAGTGATGCTGCTAAAGATATTTTTCTATACATTTATTTATTATCGCTATTAGGTTTAACTACTACTTTTACTGCATTACCAGAAGCCGCTGTATTAAATGCTTCATATATATCACTGATATTATACTTATGGGTAATGAATTTACTTAAATCAATTTCTCCTGAGTTTATCATTTCAGTTGCACGTTTATGTTGCTTTGTGGTTGAACCATGAGAACCAGTTATATAGGCCTCCTTATAATGTACTAAATTTGAATAAAATGAAAGCTTGGGTGCATCTTTTGGTAATCCTCCAAAGAGATTAATTACCCCCCTTTTAGCAACTATCTCAATAGCTTGGTGATGCGCATCAATAGCAGGACAGGCAGTAAAAATAAAATCTCCCCCAAAATTTTGTGTAATCTTGTTAACCTCATCTACTACATTAGAAATTTTAGGATTAACAATATGGATATCATCTATAATTTTTGATGCCATATTGGCTCTATTTTCTTGAAGCTCTACAAGTATAATATTTTTTGCTTTATATGATTTTGCTAATATCGCAAGCATTAAACCGATAGGCCCAGCGCCAAATATTACTATATTCGAT
This sequence comes from Legionellales bacterium, assembly GCA_013215905.1. The sequence goes on from JABSQI010000005.1 coordinate 17,818, forward strand.
TCTTCTCTAACGTAAGCTCTTTCGAAACCATTGATACAACAAGCCAACGGTTCAGCTAACGCCCCAATATCATAACTAATATTATCATCAAGGATATGCACAGGCCCTAGTCTAAGTGTTAAATCATTTAAAACCATATATTGGGTAAATCCGCCTTCAAACTGATGACCTATTGCATAATTAATATCACAACAATTAGACATGCCAGATAGACAGTAAGAACATTCACCACAAGGGATATCAGCACCAACTGCAACTCTATCGCCTACTTTGAATTTAGTAACTTTTTCCCCTACTTTTTCTATACTACCCGCAATTTCATGCCCAATAATTTGACCTGAATGCACTCTTGGATTTCCATGTTTTAATATTCGCAGATCAGAACCACATATTGCACAAGAATGAACTTTCAACAAAACTTGATCTTGTCCAATTTCAGGTATATCTAAATTTTTTATAATCAGCTTTTCTGGTGAATCCCAAATTACGCTTTTTCTCAAACTCATAGAAATCATCCTACAAAATTCATACTAGATGCTAAAGCAAATAATATGATAAAAATCATTATTAATGGCAAGTATATATAACATAGTGGATTAAAGGTAATAAATATCATTTTTCTCACAACATTTTTGAACGTACCTCCATCCTTATCTATTTCAAAAGAATAGTATTGTCTAGAGGCATAGAATATCACTGGTATGTAGTAGTAAAAATGAAGAAAAAACAAAGGAATGCGATTGGTTAAGATCTCAAGGTCTACTCCTACTGAAAAATAATATGCTGCTATCACCAAGACAATCTCAAGCACCATCAGCAAATATAATGGAGAAAATTTGTGCAACAACTCATATGGGTCAATCTTATGGAATACAAATAAAATAGAAGTCACTATTATTGGAATAAAAATATAAAGAGTAAAATAAGTAATAATATCAAAGTTTTCCCCGGTAGAAACTGGCCCCAACGAAAAATCTGTGAAAGATAGAGCGGGCACACAAGTAGTGAGAAAAATCGCTATTTGAACAAATATGGATTTAAATGAATTCAGTATCTCATTATTTTTTCTATATAATCTAACTACAAAATATGTGAACCAAAAACATATCCCAAATAAACCATCAATAGCATTAACATAAATTTGCAATGACCACAAAAGAGTTAGTAGACTGACTCTCCTATCACTTAACTTAACCTGTTTAATTGAAATATAAAAAGCTAATAGAAAAATTAATATTGAAAGGGCAGGAATAGGAAAGTTTGCTATTCCTGGTAACATTTCACTAACTTTTGATAATTCTGCTGTTTTTATTAAATTTATTAAAAAATCTCTATAGGAACAGTCAGGAAAAGAAAAAACAGAAACTAAACCAATTGTAATTGCCCAAATTTTCTTTAAATAGCGAGAAAATATAATTACTAACATGTAAAAAATGATAGAGGGAAATATAACCTGACCTATTAATACTAATCCAATAATACCAAAAGTATTTCTAATAAAATCTACCGCAGCAATACTAAGTATGGGTTTGAAGAAAAAGCCATGTTGTAAAACCCCATAATTTTGGCAACATGACTGGCTACCAACTAGCATCAATTGTTTAAAATCCCAATTGGAAAAAATAATAGCTACTAAAAAGGTTATAAAGAACAAGATATATTGTTCAGATAATTTATTGCTAGATCTTAACATTTCTTGTACAAACAGCGTCTATTAAAATAAAGTTTAAACCATTATAAAGTTGTTATAAAATCCGTCAAGCTATACTTGCTCACTAAATTACATATTTTAAATAATCTTTATACACTAATATTACACATATAAATTATATTTTTTGTTTATATTATTATCCCTACTTAATTTGTCCACTCAGAATAGATAAAGTATATCTGAGAGATTTTATCGAGTATCTAATTTTTGATATTAAATCTTTAAGATGTGCTTCTCCAGCCAATCTTTGAGCAAAGAACACACTAATTCTTACTATTTCTAGTCCTTCTTTCTTTGCTAAATAGTATGAATATAAATCCAAAGAGAAATCTTTTGGAGGATTTTCCCATCTTTGAAAGAATTCTTTTGGAAAAATAGTAGGCTGAGCATTGATTTCATAATATATACTACGAAGTAAAAGTGTATTTACAATTGACATTGATACAGTAAAAAATACATCAATAAATTTTCGACCATAACGCTTTCCTTTTATGAAAACGCCTTTTTTACTATTTTCTATAATTGGTATCACTTTTAGGATATCGTCTGGATTGGTCTGCAAATCAGCATGAGTCCATCCCAAATATTTGCCATTCCCTATTTTCAAACCCTGCAAAATTCCATGCCCATATCCTAAATTTGTTTTTACTCTATAAGTCTTGATAAAAGAATATTCTGCAGGTAAATTGTCTAATATTTCCCAACTACCATCTGAAGAACCATTATCAACCATAATAATCTCAATTTGTTCTACAGATTGAAATTTCTTACAAGCATCTAGTAAACGCTTTAAATTTTCACGCTCATTAAAACAGGGAATTACAACTGATAACAACTTATTTTCTTTCATATTTTCTATATAAAAACCGTTAAAGATAAATTCTGGATAATAGGAGTCAGATCAGAAATGCTCCTTTCATTTACTTGAATACTCTATCACATATAGAACCATTTTAAAAATACCTGAAATATCTAGACTAGTCGTAGGATTTGTTTCCTAAATGCATTTAAAATAAATATCAGCATTCAATTTAATTAACACAACTAATTATGCAGTAATGACAACTCATCTTCTGAGAAACCTGCTAGCTTACGACTATTTATATCAAAAGGAGGTTGTAAAATATCTGGAGCATACTCTGCAATTAGATTATTAAATGTATTTATATGATCTACTTGTCTTTCCTTACAAAGATGCTTATACCAATAATTTCCTATCTTTACATGCCCTATCTCATCTGTTTGTATTATTTGTAAAACCCTAACTGCTTCATAATCTTTGGTCTGGAGAAATTTTTGGATTATTCCTGGAGTAACATCCAACCCTCTAGCTTCTAGTACCCGGGGAACTAAAGCCATTCTTACCAAAACATCATGGGAAGTCTTTTTCGCCATTTCCCATAAACCATTATGTGCATCAAAATCACCATATACATACCCTATTTTTCTTAAATAATTATTTAATAGCATAAAATGTTCACATTCTTCTAATGCTATCTTGAGCCAATCGAAATAATACTGTTTAGGCATATCAGAAAATCTATAGGCTGCATCTAAGGCTAAGTTTATAGCATTAAATTCTATGTGTGCTATCGCATGAATCAAAGAAGCTTTTCCATGTACTGTTCCTATTCCACGCCTTGCTAATTTTTTTGGCTCTACTAAGTTAGGTAATTTTGGTCTGCCACAACTAGGCTCTTTTCTTACAGTATTAGCCAGCAATGGGTCAATATTAATAAGAGAGGTATCATTCATTTTTATAAATTTTGCTAACTCTAATATTAGACAATATTTATCAATGAATTCATCTGCAAACAGTGCTTCTTCGATTTTTGAGAATACATTAATCATCAATATAAGACATAATAGCATTTATTTATATTAGAATTGTATATTATTCATAATATTACCTGCAATAAATACTCGGAGTTTACTTGATATATACTATATATCGATATATGATAATATAAGGATGATTATTAGTTTTGGAGATAAAACTGCCGAAGACTTGTTCAACGGCAAAAATTCTAGATATGCCAGGAAATTGCCTATAAATTTTCATAACAGATCTAGAAGATTATTAGATCAATTGAATGCTGCTACAAAACTAGAAACATTGAGAATGCCTCCTAGCAATAAGTTATCAAAGCTATCTGGGAATTTAAAGGAGTATGGGAGATTAAAAATAGACAAACAGTGGGCTATCATTTTTATTTGGAAAAATGGGGAAGTATCAAAAGTCAGTATTATTGATTATCATTAATAGGAGAAAATTACATGTTACCAAAAAATAGAATTCCTACTCATCCAGGGGAAATGCTCTTAAAAGAATTTTTAGAGCCAATGGGAATTACCCAAAAAGATTTTGCAAAACACCTAGGCTGGACATATGCAAGGTTGAATGAAATCATTAATGGTCACAGAGGAATATCAGCAGAATCTGCTTTGTCTCTTGGAGATGCCTTTAATATGGAGCCAGAATTTTGGTTAAATTTACAGATGAATTTTGATTTATGGCGTGCACAAAAAACTCATAAAAAAAGACAAGCTATTAACGATGAATTTTTTGATCTACAAAAAATTACCAAACAAAGGTGAATCTCTAGCAATAAATAACACCTCAAAAAATATTAGCTAATGGCCAAAGGGGATTAGACAAGTTTGATTTTATTTGCATAATATTTTCTCTGTTTTTTCTGCAATGCCTTCAAACTGTTTCTCTGCCTCATCGAATTTAATTGGTGTTGGCTCTTTTAAATTAGTATCTAAATACCATTTAAGATTTGTGGATGGTTGATTAGCAAAATCAAAAGCTATTTCATTAGCTAAATGTTTTTTATGTTTATATTCACCTATGATATTTTTGTTATAATCACCTAGTAGATTGTTTT
>JABSQI010000050.1 GCA_013215905.1 Legionellales bacterium
AATGCTTATTTCAATGGTCGTTGAAATGAATGGGGCAGAAGAACGTATAGCGGGGTTTTTTAAGTTCAATGATCAGCCTACAAATAATGTAGATAAAATAATTATTAATTTGGATTCTGCTAAATCTGCAAGCGGAATTGTTTATAATCTTGAAAATGAAGTTAAAGATCATAATGGATTTCTTAACTTTCAAAAAATAATATTAAAAATGTATTTTTAAATTATAATTTTTAGTATTTTTATTGACTTGAATTGAAATTTATTAATTCAAGATATAACAAAAAATAAACATATGATGCTTTTTGAGTTGTAAGTCTAATATGGTGTCCTGCAAAACATAATATTATAACTATTTTGTTTTGTAGGATTGCTAGTTGTAGATTTTTGTTCACTCGCAAAAACCCCATTTATATCTATAATTTTATAATGCGTGAATTATTAGATTCTATTAATCAAATATTTTCTAGAACAGGTTATTTTTCTAATTATAAAGGTGTTTTTGGGAAAATATATGGTAATTCTTCTCAAGCACATCTAGCTAAAGAGGTTATCAAAAATTTATCTCCAAAATCTAATTGGAGAACAACAAATTTAACTGAACTTGAAGTGCCACTTGATCAGCAAGAGAACAAGCAGATCAGACTTACAAGCAATAAGGAATTTGGATATGGTAACCCAACAATTTCTGTTGATACTTTAAAAAAGCTAGCTAAATCTTCTAGAATTACCGTCAATGAAAATATTCTGCCTAAAAAAGCTTTTTTGAAGTTACAAGAACAGCTGAGTTTGCTTAATATAAAACATCAGGATAAAAGGAATTTATACGATATCCTAATAGAAGCTAATTTGCTCCAGGACTGGAAACTGTCTTGGCAGCAGTTAGGATTTCAAAGCTTAAAACATTTTTTAGCTGTATCAAAAATGCCTATAATGTTAATTAGTTCAAGTATTTGTCATTCTCAGAAGGCACATTTTTTTGTTGAAGAATATAATCAAAATGGTTTAGCTTATAATAAAATTAGGGATGAAAATTTAGATCAGAAAACCGAATCTGTAGTAATTTCTACTCCTGGAATTAATTTTAGGTATTCATCGTTAGACTCAAAGTCATTCAGAGAATCTGGAGTAGCTGAGATTTGTATGACTAATATGTGGGAGAATATTCTTGAGTCTGCAATGTTACAGGATTGTAAATATTTGTCTATACCTCCAATAGGCTTAGGTGCATTTTTACCAAAATCAAATTCAGAAGCAAAAGAAATTGCAGATTTATATTTTAAAACTTTATTTGATTTATTATCCAAGGAAAGATACAAAGGAAAATTTGATGGCATATTCTATAATGCTGGTTTATATAACAATCAGTGCAAAAAGATGTTATTGCAATACAAAAGTAAGATTGACTGTCCAGTGGAAGTACACTCAAAAGATGCAAAATTTTTAGCTATTAATTTGTCAAAAAACAACCATATGTGTGCTGTTGTCAATCCAAGTGATATGGACGTAGTTTTAGGATTAAATGATGTTGGAGAGTATTATAAAACAGGGGATTATGCTATGGAAGAGGATATAGCATCCACATCTACTGCTTTTATAGGAAGTAGAGAGATATCAGGTGTATATGAAGATGAACATAGAATTAGCAATTCACCAGGTAATAATACACATGTTGATGATGTTATAGATATAGTAGGTAAGACATTTGATAATGTAACAATGTATTATTCTAAGCCAGATCCTCATCCAAATATTGGTATAAAATTTAGTTGTAAGAGTGAGAGGGATAAATTTATAAAAAAAATGAAGATGGAAGAACAACGTTTAGGTATAGGAAATCTACCAATGCAAGTGTATCCTGAGAATCCTAATGTTGTCTATATTAAAAGTAATAAAATTCCTTTCTTACCTGGTACGTATAAATCGCAAAGTAGTGCATGCCTTGCAATAAAATTTAGCACACTACAACACAAGAAAATTTTTCAAGAAACTCTTAATATAACAAAAGACCACGCCAGCGAGAATACGGATTCTTTATTTTTTTATCAACATGTATTACCACCTTGGGTAAATAGACAAAAGAATATAAAAATCCAAGAAAAACCTAATTTACTTACTGAAAATGACCTAATTCAATTACAAAAAATAAAAAAAGAAATTAACCAAAGCTTAGTTCAGCTATCTAAACTAGGTAATAGGGTAGACTTGATTATCCAAGAAAATACAGTTGAACAAACTTATGGAAGTTCTAGTAATCCAGTTGAGGAGTTATCTCTACCAAAAGAGTTTGATGTACTATATAGTTTAAGAAATAATATAAAAAAACACATAGAAAAATTACAGGAATTACAACAATTAGATACCTTAAACACACTGTTGGCAAAAAATGATATAGCTAAAACACAACAATATTTAAACAAATGTAAAAAATTGGAAGAGAATATAAGTGTTTATCGTGAAATTGAATCATTACTAAATAGAGTAAATGCTTGTTTAAAGCAGATCCCAGAAAATCAAGATATAAGACGGGATCCTATAATTAATAGCAGTACTATCATAATTGAAAATTTAGAAAACTTAAAAAAGACTTTGTGGCAAGAAAACACTAGTGATAATAACTTAGAAATTAAGTCAATAAAAGAAAATATATTAGTATTTGAGCAAAAAATTCAAGAATATAAACAGCTGCTAATAGAAGAGACAAATAACAATGAATTATTCTTACTGCGAAATGACTATAAACAAGCTATTAATAAATTATCAAATTTGGATAAAGAAATAGATTTAATGATCCAAAATAATACTGCGCATCAGTCTTCTCCAAATTTACAAACTCAATCTACAAAGTTATCGCTTCCAGAGAAATTTAATGCAATCTTTGGATTGAAAAATACTGTAAAACAAAAACTAGAAAGATTGACGAAATTATATCAAGGAGGTAATTTAGATAAAAATTTGATAGACAAGGAACTTAAAAATATTCAGCAAATATCTAATACTTGCCAAAAATTAAAGAAAGATATTAGTATCTATCGGAAAGATGATGAGCCTAATCAAGTAAAATTATCGAAATTATTGAATAGAATTAATACCGAACACAAAGACTATAAAAAACAAGCCTTAAATAGCGTATATAAATCTCGTCAAACATTGCTTAGGTTTAATACAATTGAACGTGTTGAGAATATAATTACAAAAATAAACAACGATAAACAATATAGTTCAGCAGAAAAAATAGAATTGATAGTTGGTCTTTTAGAAATAAACAAGGATGTTGTAAAATACCATCAAGAAAATACTGATATATTAGCTAGATTTAACATGAGAGGAATTAAAAAAAATAGTAGGTTAGTATCAGCGTATCAAAAAATACTAAAGGACCATACCAAGGGGTATAAAATGGATGCTGTTAAAGCATTTAATAAAAAATATCCTAATGATACAGTTATTGAACTTATAAAACTGAAACCTCGTTAGGGTTAATATTTAAGCAGCAATTCTTTTAAATAAAATGTAATCTTGATGGACATTTGATGCACATTCATGGAATGTGCTCTATAGAATAGAAATTTCTGAAGATGCTAAAATATTCATTTGCAAGGAAACAATTTTATTAATTTAGGTTACTATTAGTTACTGATTAAGGATATTTTTTCTTTATGAGAGTGGACTTCATTCTTCTCAATCTCAACTTTCTCGATTTGGTCAAATCTATTGACTATTTTTTTTGCTGAAGCATGCACTTCATCAATGTCGTTATTTGCCATCCTGATATGCTTTGATAAATTGCCCATTCTATTTTGAAATCGATGAAAATCTTTTGATAAAATATTTAAATGGTTTTGAATTAGATGTATTTCTTTTTGGCGAGCTAAATCTTTAATAATTGCATTAGAAGTATTTAGAATGGCCATCATAGTAGTAGGTGAGGCCATCCATACTTTGTTTTGGAATGAGATGTTTACTAAATCGGCATGGTGAGCATGGATTTCAGAAAATACAGATTCTGCTGGAATAAACATTATGGCACAGTCAGATGTCTCACCAAGGATAATATACTTATTGGCAATATCTAATATATGTTTTTTTATGTCTTTTTTGAATTGTTTTGTTGCTATTTCTCTTTCAATATTGGTTAAATTATTTTTGTTTAATGCCTTAAAACTATTAAGAGGGAATTTTGAATCAATAACTAATTTTCCGGTTGGCTCTGGTAATTCAATTATACAATCGGCACGCTTGCCATTTGTAAGTGTATATTGTAATTTAAAATGGTCGGGGGGGATTATATTTTTTACAATGGTTGCTAATTGTACTTCCCCAAACATTCCTCTAGTTTGATTATCTGATAAAATATCTTGTAGGTTTACAATGTTACTAGATAACTCACCGATTCTTTTTTGAGCAGCATCTATAAGAGCTAATCTTTTTACAATATCTTCATAAGCGGCATTACTTTTAGATAAACTATTCGCTAATGAGTTATCTAGGTTTTTTCTTATTTCCTTAAGTTGTTGAAATATTGTAGTGTTTAGTGTTTCTATTTGATTATTAACATTATTGTTTTGTATCATGAGATTATTTCTAATTTCGTTAATAGACGTTTCTAATTGCTTACTAATATTAGTAGATAATCTTTCTGTGTTTTCAAGATGTTCTTTAAATAGAGTTTTGAGCAAAAATTCTCTGAGATGACTTATTTCTGATGTTTGATTCTCACTTATTTTGGAATTTTCATTAGATAATAAATGTTCTAGTTGTTTTTTGAATGAAAATTTTAAAAATAAACTGTAAGCTATTATAAATATTAGATTTATTCCAATAAGCATTTCTATATACATTGGTTCTACCTTTAGTGGTTGGGCAAATAGAATTATCTAAATCAGTATTTTAGTTACTTATGCTATATTTGAAATTTATTTTTTGCAAGAAGTAATTCACAGATTACAACAAATGAGCCAATTATTTTTTAAGTGATTGATTGTATTGTAAATATAACAAATAGCCTAGATTTATTAATGTATTGACAATTGTATGCTGTGCTTTGTACATAAATTCAATTGGAATGTATTAACCTTTTGTTTTTATTGATGCAAAAATTAGTTAATTCATTGATCAAAGTTTATTTATAAATAACATATGGCTATAAAGATAGTCATATATGAAACTCAACTTTATTTAAACTACTAGCTAAAATAGTGATCTAAACTCTGGTAATACAGCATTATTCTATTAGAAAATGCGACTATAAAATGAACTAAAATTATATGATATAAATCATATAATTAAGTGATGTTTTACATGTATTACTAGAAGTTGTTTTTGTAGATAATTTTATAACTAATGTATCTTTGAATACTATAAGGAAGCTAGTTAATATAATGAAAATAGTCATAATACATACTTTGGTTGAGTCGCAATTCTAATAAAAAAAGAATCCACTATTATTTGATAAATTTTTGCTTAATAAAAGTAATGGAAAAAATATTACTTGAATTAAGTAAGAGTAAACCTACAAAAAATATTTATTTGCTATACTTTGGAGTATTGGGGATATTATTTAGGAAAAATATGATAAAGCCAGAAGATTCAAACCCGATTTTATATGGTGTAGGTGTTTTGGCAATGATGTTATCTCTAAGTTTATTTGTGTTTGCTTTATACATTGCCCCTCATATTCTATTTGAAATAAATTATGATGTACCAGAGTTTATTATAATTATATTGTATTGGTACAATGTAGTACAGGGATTGTCTGGAATTCGCTTATTTGTGACAATGCTTTTACCGTATTTATTAGCAGCTGCTATATTAGGATTAGTGGCAAAAAGACTAACAACTAGAGTAGAAGGCAAAACAGATTTAGTAGATTTATCGAATAATTCTTTAGGAGAATTAGCAAAACCAGCATTTTATGAAATAGTTTTGATATTAGCAGTATTAATAAGTTTATTTTTTGCTATTTACCCAATTTTGATGAAATTTGAATAATTGAGAGATAAATAAATGTTTTTAAAATGGAAGATGAAATCATTAAGAAAAAAAGCTGACGCAATGTATGCTAAAAGGAAACAAGATAATGTCAGTGATCAAGAAATTCAAAAGGAGATTAAAGTCCATAAAAAATTGGTTAAAATATATCAGAAAATCCAGTATTCAAAAAAATATCCCTATGCGGGCTTACTATTGCAAGAAAGTTATCGTGTAGCTTCATCAATTAATGATGCAGATTCTCAGTATGCTTTGAGTAAAATACTATTTGATAGGGGAAAATTTTGGCAAGAATTGCAGTCCACATGTTATGAAGCAAATATTCATAATAAATATATTGAGGATACTTTCAAAGAGGCATTTTCTTTTATGCAAGCCGCTGAAGAACAGGGACATGCAATGGCAACTAGGTTACATGGCCTAGCCTTTATACATGGGTGGGGAGTTGAACCTAATAAAGAGAAGGGATTTAAATTTATAGTCGATAGTATTGATCAGGAAGGGGCATGGAATAAAGCCACACAAATATTTGAAGAGCTTGGGCTGAATAAACCTGAGTTTTTTAACTCCATAATGGCCATTAAAAATAGTCAGAAATAAATTGTTCTAAAAACAGATAAACCATGTTAGCATTCTATCTATGATAGAATTAATATTTTCACTTTTTGCTAATAAAGGACTAAATTCATACATAGCATACACAATCAGCTATACTTCTTTTGTTTTTATCCTCACTACTGGTTCTTGGCTTGTATATGTAATTATTAATAGATATCTAAAAGGATTGATTAATAGATTAATTGCTAATATAAGCAGCAAAATTTCAGAGAAAATTAGTAAAAATAGGTTAATTGAGCGTTTTTCTTATCTAGCTCCTGGATTATTAGTTTATTGGGTTTCAGAAGTATTTCAAGTTAAAGATTTATATTATTCCTACCATGTCAGTATCTTTATTCAAAAAACAGCTTTAGTATATATCTCAATTCAATTGTTAACAGTAATAAACTCTTTATTAAATATTTTTGAGGATGTTTATGGTGAATTTGAAATATCTTACAAGAGACCCATAAGAAGTTATGTTCAATTAGTAAAGATTATTATTTTTGTTTTGATAATAATTGTTACTATTTCTATCTTTATAAATAAATCCCCCATTGCAATTTTAACAGGAATAGGAGCTTTAACAGCTGTTATTTTGTTAGTCTTTAAAGATTCTATTTTGGGATTTGTAGCTAGTATTCAGCTATCCCTAAATGATATGGTAAGAATTGGTGACTGGATTGATATGCCGAATTTTGGAGCAAGTGGAGATGTAATAGATATTTCTTTAAATACTGTGAAGGTAAAGAATTTTGATAAAACTGTTACAACTATTCCTACCTATGCACTGTTAACATCTGGAGTGAAAAACTGGCGAGGGATGACAGAAGCTGGTGGAAGGAGAATTAAAAGATCAATATATATTGATATAAATTCAATAAAATTTTGTGATGATAATATGATTGATAAATATAAAAAGATAGCAATCTTAAAGACATATATCGAAAGAAAGCTTGTTGATATTGACAAAGAGAATAAAAAACTATCTGATTCTGATTCTATCAATCAGAGAAAATTAACCAATGTAGGTACATTTAGAAATTATCTTGTTGAGTACTTAAATAATCATCCTATGTTAAGAGATGACTATACCTGCCTGGTTAGACAACTACAACCAAATGAAAATGGTCTGCCAATAGAAATCTATGCGTTTACTAAGGTTACAGAATGGAATAAATATGAGAGTATTCAAGCTGATATATTTGATCATATTTTTGCGATCCTTCCCGACTTTGAGTTAAAAGTCTTACAGAGATATTTACAAATATAAATAAATTATATTCTCAACTATATCTGTACAAATATTATGTAATATATTTTTCACGATACTAATATATATTTACCTACACAAAGATTAATACATCATTTATATCCTTAATTGTAAAAGTCTCCTACATTGTTTTATATGAGAAGGAACCTTAATAGAAGGCAAACAAGGATGATTTTTATGTACTCAAGAAAATATACGAGAGGGGAACTGGTAACTTTAACTGCAATTGGTTTGGCTTTACTATCAGCAGTTGTATCATTTGCTATAAAAGCTGGTAAGCAAGCCTACGATGAGCATCAAGCGCAGAAAGCTATAGAAATGGAACATAGGGATATTAGCTTTAAGAATGGTACGAGGTTCCCTGTGACTATAACAGGAGATAGTCATATAAAAGATATTGAAATACCGGCTAGGGGCTCTTATGATGTGCCTAATTTTATTGAGGATGATATTAAGTTTGGGACTTCTCTAAGGCTAGAATTTGTAGTGCATGTTTCTGATGGAATAAATGACGGGGTAAATTTCAGGCATATAGAAAGAAATGTTACCAGAGTATGTCGTGCTCCATTTAAAGAGAGCATCCAATTTACTATATTTCAGAAGAGAACGAGTGCCCCTGATGAGTATGATTTTGGTTGTCAAGCATCTGAACTTCATTGAAGCTAATTAATATATTAATAAAGGGTCAAAATGATAATATTTTGACCCTTTATTTTCAATATGTGATATTCTTTCTGCAGTTTTAATTTTAGAAGCATTTCTGGGGCGATAATCTTGCGTATATTCCTTGATAATGAAGCTAATAGTTGATAAATTCGTCTAAAACACTAATAAATTCGTTTTTTTGTGGAGCTTGGAATGTTATCCAGGAGTTTCACAATATACTATTTCCCAAGATGTGCATTATTACTCATATAATATATTGTTTTGCTCTAAATTATATATTTTAGTTAGCATTTCATTTATGGTGTTATAATTGTGTATCTTCTATATATAAAAAATGTCCCATATAAAATTAGAAGTGGCGTAATAATATATATTATGAATATGCAAAAATGCACTATAATCAAAGATATATTTTAGATAGTTAATACTGACAGGATTTTTTATATTCATAACAATATAAGTTCATGTTAAATATTAAAAATATATTGTAACTATTTGATAAAAATAAATAATAATGTTGTCTTTAAGTTATTAGTA
>JABSQI010000500.1 GCA_013215905.1 Legionellales bacterium
ATTAGCGGTATGCATAACTTTACCGTTTACTGTATTTGCATCTAATAAAGATATAACCAGAAATAATATAGAAACTTGTATATCTGTAGAACCATGCGGTGATCCTGGTTAAAAATATTTTTGCTTGAGGACTAACTCATTATATTCATTTTCTGGATATCTGTATATAATGAGGGTGTCTAGAAAAGGATGGGGGCTGTTGAAAAAGAATAAATCTTACGATATGTATTCAGATAAACATAAATATTGTTTATAAAGCTTTTGCATACTTAAGATAAGCTTGCAGTGTTTTAGTCTTCGACTATTAGCAGAAATATTCGATAATAGAAAATACGCTTATAAATATAAACATTGTGTACTTTTGGGGTGCTGTTGAATAGATTCTAGGAAATAGCATTGCTCGACAGAATAACAGTCGTTGTATTTAGTTTCTATATTTTTATATAAAGGATTAGGAATTTGAATAGGTGTTTTGCCAATATTATGGATTTTATTTTGAATAAGATTATCCTGTTCACTTATCCATAAAATCTGTTTTTCATGGTTAGATTGAGGTTCTATTTGTTTTTCTAGCATTCTATATAAACCGATACAATGCATATATAGTTCTTTTATGGCATTTAACTCAGCTTCGATGGGGCATTTATTGGCTGCACTACCAAAAGTCCATCCATATTTGGTTTTAGCATAAAGGATGACAGCTTGTGTATCTTGGTTATTTATTAGCGTAGGTGTTATTTTGTAGTATTCTAAGAATGCTATCTCTTTTTGAATGGCTAAATAAAGTTCTTTATTTTGTATATGAGGGGAGTTGTATATTTCAAATTTAATATCGTCCTTTTTATCCCATTGATAGAGTACATATCTTTCTACCGTCTCATTAAAAGCATGTACTTTGGCTTTTTCTTTTGCTTTACTAGCATTAAAAATAAAAGGGTATGCAGCAAATCCTGTAGATGACTTAGTGCCACTGTTTTTAAAAGCTTCTCTTTCGACAAATTCTGAGATAGCTTTAATCTTAGCAAGTTCCAATATTCTTGAAACTCCGCATGTTCCTGTAGAAGAAATAGCTTTTTTAGTAACATCAAAGTCAATATCACGACTACTAATGAAGCAATCACCAATGTTTAAAATTTGATATTTAGAAGTAGGGATTTTTTTATCTAAATAATTGAATAGAAATTTATATTTTAGATTTAGTGGCATATTATTCCCCGAGACATATGTGCTAATAGCACTGAAAACTAATGATAAACTTAGTAAAAATATGTATTTTTCAATACTTTATTTTTAATCTTGATTTCAGAATTTGATATTGCTATTCTAGAATTGTTCATATACTCCTCAAATAATAATGCATTCTCATTCAATTATATTCTCAAGATAAAAAATAATAAACATCTTTTTAAAATGTATTTGCAAAGTGAAGGAATTGCCACTGCACCTTATCTTGTATGGCATCCAAAAACATTGAAAAAAATAAGCCTGCATCCACAATTCAAGCATTTTATTCAAACGCTCTCTCAAAACTCAAACGGTGAAGACAAACCCAGATATATTGTTAAACCAGTTTGTGGCAGAGCATCACTTAACGTGCATATTGCAGAATCAATAAATCAGTTAAATGCCTTATGTCAAAAAGTGTATAACGAT
>JABSQI010000501.1 GCA_013215905.1 Legionellales bacterium
CAGACATTTCTGCTGCTCTAAGTTTGAGCATCGCAATAGAAGTACTGTCAGCATCATGGGCTTTCTTAGAATTCAATTTGTTAATTATGGCTATAATTGAATTCTGAGTAATGTGAATGTGTAAGTTTCTTAATTGTTTCATAATTTCTAATTTATATTTTTAGAAAGAAAGTATAAAAGAGCTAAATAATAGTAAGGGTATTATCTAATAATTTCATCAAGAATGTAGATGTGATATTAAAAAAATAATTTTACGAGGTATAATTATTTTATTAACTGATTTTAATCTGTAATTAAATATTCAGATAAAATTTACACAAGATTATATATAAAATGATTAAATGATAGTTAGTATTAAATAATTTTTTCTAGTCGCATTGAGCTACACTGATTAGTATTAAATTTAATTTACATTAATTCATATACAAAATAAATTTTTGATAGAGAGCTTTCTTAGAATATTTTTCAACTAATATTTTAAATCAGTAAATTTAGTTTTACTTTTGTTGAAGCTGGCCTAATGTGTGCGCTTGGCAATATTATATTGCCGCTATTAAACAAAAGACCAATTATTGCTTCTTATATCGTTTAAGTAATCTCATACTTAACTATAGTTTATTATTACATAATATTTTTATTTAGCATATAGGTAATTTTATAGGTATTTAATAAGAATAAATGCTTTATTATCAGTCTTTTAGGGTTTAAATAAAGCGTAATGACTTATTTATGAGTATTAGTTTAAATTTTAGCATAGAAATAAGTCTATTAGAATATTATATGAGTATTAGTAATTTCTTAAGTATAAAAATAAGGGCTAGACGCAAATTTAAAAGGTATAGCACATTCTTATTGTCTAAGGTGAGCTAATAAATTAAGACTCTATCTCCTAGAATAAAAAATCAATTTTTATGTCCTGGCAGCATTCTTAGGAGTAGCGCATCTTTATGAATAAAATGATGTTTTAAAGCAGCTATGATATGAATAGAAATTAGTGCTACTAAAATTTTTGCCACTAATAAATGAATTGTTTGCATGGATTTTGCTAGTGCAATATTTTTTGTGATCCCTGGTAATGGAAGAGAAAACATACCAAAAAATTTAGGAGGGTATCCATATGCACATGACATTAACCATCCAGATAGAGGCATAATTATCAACAATATGTAAAATGCGTAATGAGTTAAAGACGCAGCCATAATTTCCCATTTAGGAGTATCATTAGGCATAGCTGGCTTTGGATTAGCTAGCATCCATATAGCTCTCATTAGCATAATAACCATTAAAACTATACCATTAGATTTATGTAAATTATATGCAGTTGCTCTAAATAAATCTGAGAAATTATCCATAACGAATCCTACTACTAGTAGAATTATAACCATAAGTGCGCATACCCAGTGGAAAAATTTGCTTAAGCTTCCATATGAATTTTTGGTATTTTTTATAGACACAGTTCTTCCAATGAAAATTTTATCTATAAGTAAATTATATATTATTTTATTTAAAAATCTAGCTATAATAATTTTCATCTATGTACTAAATATGGCATTTAAGATATAAAATCTGCACTAATATTATAATTATATTGCCTGTAGGTAATATTGAAGCTTTATCTTAGTATGATTTAGATTTAAATACA
>JABSQI010000502.1 GCA_013215905.1 Legionellales bacterium
ATAAAAATGGTACGATATCAGTTAATTGTACAGCATCTTCTTCTGTATTTGAAAAACCTGTTACGGCTTTACCCTTAATTACATACTCACCTTCAGGTGTTTTAACATTCAGTAGCGCCGCACTTGCATGACAAAAAGCTGATACTGGTTTGTTATTCGCAATAAACGCAGCTAATAAATTAATTGATGTCTTATTTCTTGAAATTCTAGTATGTTTAGTCAAAGCTTAAGTTTTTCTATCTATTCTATCCTTTGCATGTGTATTAATTTTTCCGTTGTGTATTGCTATACTAAATAATAGTGCAAACTTCTATCATGTCACAATCAATATCTACCCTATTGCCACAGCAATAGCCACCAGTAATAAGTTGTTGGTTAGCCTTTTCAACCATAGTAAACACCCAAAGACTATAGCTATATTGGAGGTTTGCTTTTTTAGATAGGATAATTAGCAATTGACATTAAAAATAATTATCCCTATATTGCTTAAATAACTAAGGAATTCAATTGGGGCATAGCAATGATTAATAACAGATATATAGCTATAATTTTTTTGTGTTTAATAAATTATGGACACTCTACATTAGCTGATAACAATAGCATATATATAGGTGGAAAAGTCGGGTATCGCTATCTTCATAAATTAAGTGACTCCCAAAATTTTACAAAAACTACTGATAATTCAGTTAAATATTCTTTTGGCTATGGATATGAATTTGATCCAGCATTTAGTTTTGGAATTGCTATTGGGAGGCATTTTAAGCAAATAAATATGAGAATTGAGTTTGATATACACCATACTAGAGCACAAATAAAAAATATTATCTATAAAAAATCTTCTTCAGATCCCTCTGCCCCAGACTCAAATACTTCTGAAAATATAACTACAAAATCTACAGGAGACATACGTACTACATTTGTTGGTGGAAATATATATTATGATTTTAATAACTTAAAAATACTAGATATAATTCCATATATTGGTGTAGGTGCTGGAGCAACAATGGTGGACATTAAAGATGATTTAACAACAGGCAAGGATAGTGATGGAGATGAGATAAATATTTTATACCAAGATACTAAAATCAATGAAGGTAAATTTGCTTTGCAAGGCATGCTGGGAGCTCATTATTATTTTAATAAAATAATAAGCATATTTTTAGAATATAGATTTAGCCGTGTGAATTCATTCAAATACAATACTGATTGGTCAATAAATTCTGATGATGCTAAGAATTTTAAAAAAAATAACATAGCCATAAAGGATTTTGAAGATTTTTTCATAACACATTCGATTAGTCTTGGATTCAAAGCAATAATTGCATAAATTTAAATATGTGTTCTTTGGGTGGTTGCACTCAATAGCTTAATCAACAATGGATAGTAGGCAGTAAAATGTTAAATGTTTGCAACAAAAAAATAGCTTTACAATTAATATCATTTATGACAAATTATAATTTACCGCTTTTTATTCTTCTCGACTCTCTATTAGCTAAAACCCTTTATAACGATCAAAAAACACTGACTACAGGTCCAATCATGAAGAAGGAGGGTACGGCTTCCAAGAAGAAATCGGCCATGGTGCCATGGGTAAAGTCTTCCTCGCCAGCCACCTCTTAATGAATCGACAAGACGCTAT
>JABSQI010000503.1 GCA_013215905.1 Legionellales bacterium
AACACAGTAAACTTCTATTTGACTACCTAGTAAATCATGCTAAACAAATATATACGGGTATTAAGATTGGTAAATTTGGAGCTAACATGCAAATTGAATTATGCAATAATGGTCCAGTTAGTTTTATGCTGGAAAATTAATGCACAAATATATGATTTATAGACAACCCTACCTACTTTTTTTTCTGATACTATTATTAAGTGGCTGCGCAACCCATAAAGATAATGTTGATCCATACGAAGGATATAATAGAGCCATGTTCAAATTCAATAAAGCTATCGATAAAGCTTTAATAAAACCCGTTGCTATCACCTATGATACAATATTTCCATATCCAGTAAAAAAAGGGATTAGTAATGTTTTTGATAACTTATTCTTAACATCTTCAATTGTAAATGACTTATTACAATGGGAAATTAGTTGGTTTGCATCTGATACTTGGCGCTTCCTATTGAATTCTACCATTGGAATAGCGGGGTTATTTGATGTTGCTACTCACATTGGCTTTCCCAAACACCAACAAGATTTCGGTAAAACCTTAGCAAAATGGGGAGATCCTAATTCTCCATATTTTATCATACCAATTTTTGGACCATCAACTGTAAGAGACGCTACAGGTATGATTTTTGATTATAGTATATTCAGTGTACTGCCAAGAATTAGACCTATAGAATTTAGAAATAGTCTTTATTTATTAGAGTTAATTGACTTTAGAACTAGACTATTAGAAACTGACGATTTGAGGGACGTAGCTAGCATTGATGAATACTTATTTACTAGAGATGCTTACTTACAATTTAGAAAATCGTTTATCAATAATGACAGTGAATACTTTGAAAATAATGAGGATGATGAGGATTTAGAGGATAATGACGATTTAGAGGATGATGACGATTTATATGTAGAATAATATCAATGCTAAATGTAATCTTATATCAACCAGAAATTCCACCGAATACCGGAAATATAATTCGCTTATGTGCTAATACTGGTTTTAAACTACATCTAATCCAGCCGTTAGGTTTTTTCTTTGATGATGATAAATTAAAACGGGCTTCGATGGATTACTCCGAAATTAGCGATATTCAAATTCACCCTAACCTAGAAATATGTTTAACTAAAATTAAATACACCAAATTGTATGCCCTTACTACTAAAGGTAGGGTAATTTATTCAAATCAGAAATATAATAAAAATACTGCCTTAATATTTGGTCCAGAATCCAGAGGACTACCACAAGATGTTTTAGATTTATGTGATCAAAAAATAAAGATCCCAATGTTAACAAACACAAGAAGCTTAAATCTAGCTAACTCTGTTGCAATAGTGGTTTACGAAGCATGGCGTCAAAATGGATTTCAATAACCTAAATTACCAAATCATATTTCATAGACAATATTGAATAATCAATTTAGTGAGTTTTTTCACCTGGATTTTGGGATTGCTCTTTCTTTCTTGACTCATATATAGCATCAAAATTAATAGGGGGTAATACTATTTGTGGGAACCCTCCCCGAGTAATCAAATCAGTAACAACTACACTAGCGTATGGATAAATATTTGTTGCACAAAAACATGCTAAAGCACGTTCTAAATCTTGTTCAGGAAAACCACTAATTGTAAATATACCAGCTTGCT
>JABSQI010000504.1 GCA_013215905.1 Legionellales bacterium
GCTTAAATCTTTGTCTTTATTCATTGTACTAGTTTTTAATTAGTGTAGTTTAGACACTACAAATAGCCAAACCGTTGTGTGTAATGCTATAAAACATCTAATCCTACATTTTTTGCAAGTGAATAGCCTTTATAACCTGCTTGTTCAAGTTTATCAAACGCTTTCGATATATTTTCAGCCATTACAATTATTTGACCATAATCAACATTAACTAAATACGCACTACACACAACATTGGGTATAAGTAATTTATTTAACTTGTTAGTTGCATCACTAAATTCATCTTCGCAATCTTGCAAACAAGGTATCAAATCACCATCTAACTCGCCATCTTCTACTAAATCCCAATTTCTATCTATTAAATTTCTTATTGTTTTCATTGTTTTAATTTTTAATCGTTAAATAAACTAATCATACCCTTGACCGTTATAAGTAATATTTACCTATCTTCCAGTAAAATACTACCCTAGTGCGTTGTGAAATATCATCTACTAATGCTGAACGTATACCTGTTATTTTAATTGTTCTTAAACGCTTCTTCCCATTCCATGTTTGTTTATAGTGTTGATAGTGTAACAGCTCGAATAAAAATCGGCAAATACAACTTATAACACTAAATAAAAAGAATTTATGCGGAACTTCTATTCTAGTCAGCTTGCCATCAATCATTTCATGTTTTTCATTAATTATATTCATATTTAAACTCTTTTTATTATTTACGTTAGCAAACATTAAATAGCTTTTTAGCTAAGTGTTTGCAAACCTGTTCAAACGCATTCCTACTTGTAAAAGCAGATACTAATTTCCCTTTTGCTCGTTTACTTTTTGGTTTTATACCTATTGGTATGTGCATATAAATAAGCTGTAGCAGTTCCTCCTCGCTATTAAACGATTTGCTAACAACACCTATACGTAATTGCTCTTGGTGGTTATAAAACATAGTTAGTAATTCTACTGTACTAAATTGCATAGTATCTGTTTCATCTAAAAACTTCTGTGCTTGTTTTTCTAATTCTGTGTATTTATCCATTTCTATAAAATTTTGTAATTATTCACGCAACTACGCATAGATGCACCACGTTGTATGCAATTAAAAAAGACATACAACATTATATAAAAAGAATAAAATTATTTACTCTTTGGTATCCATAATCCTTGTTTAGTCTGTTCTACTTCTATCCAAACTAATTCGTGTGTTGTTCTTACCCACATAATTTAACTCATTTTATATTTAACGTTAGCAAACATTTACTTGCCTTTCTGTATAAAGAAAGTCCAAGTCTTTGCTTGTGGGTGTTCTGCTCTCCAAATTTTGTATTTAACACAACCTATTCCACCTATCAATGCTACTACCCCTAAAATAATTAATGTTATTTTTGGTCTATTTTAAACCAAACATTACACGGTTTTATACGTCATAAATATTCTGGTTTAAATTTAATCTAAAATTTGCGTCATTGAAAAATGAACATTTTCACGACTATTTGGGGTGTTAAGTTCATTTTCAGCCAATTACGAAACCACGTGCATTACGTGGTTCGTTTTACGCATTACGTAGTTGGGTTTTTAGGAGGTGTCATTGTTTATTTGTTATAGGATTGTAGTGGATTTTAAAGGATTTAATTAGGTCTTAGCA
>JABSQI010000505.1 GCA_013215905.1 Legionellales bacterium
AAGCGTTTATTAATTTCATATCTGTGTATGAAATTTATCCATACTACTAAATATCTTACAATTTATGTACGAGAATTCTCTAGACACACATCACTTTGTGCTCAAGACCTACCACACTTTTTGTTCTCATTCGTAATTTATGAACGCTTTCACATTCAACATAGTATTATGCTTGCCACATATTCTAGTCTTAAAAAACCATTTAAGATATTGGGTGGGTAAGGAAGTTTTATTTTCTTTTATGGGTGGTGTCATAATGATATTACCGTCCAGTTTAAAAAATTAAGGGGGCCATCAAGCCCCCTTAGAATGAGTTTTTTGTAGTTTAGGGTTTTATTAAAATGCTAAAATTTTCCGCACTGATGGACGTCTATGCACATGTTAGGATGTTATATTATATTATGGTAGATATAGATAATTTTGAAGTATAAAGCGCAGCAGGCGAGTTTTTTACACTAGAGTTGGGTGGTCGGAAATTTAATTTTAAATGGTTCAGGGGTGTGGATAAGAATGTTTTGTGTTCAATATGAATTGAGCGGGTTAAGAAAAATTTTCGACCACTAGGGTGAGGTCATGATACAGGGTTTATTTTTAACCCGGCGAGTTGGTTAATAGCCAGGTACCAACCAGGTAGCGAAATTATACCTGGAAATTCATCCGGGTAGAGCTGTGAATTTCGATCTCTACCCGGAAAAAATTCCAGCTATTTTTTCACGTACCCGGAGAAAATTCCGGGTATATTTCAGTCTACCTGGAGAAAAATCCAAGCCTATGCTACCCGGAAAATTTTCAAATGTTCCATCGACAAAACCAAGATTTATTCCGGGTAGTTTAATATAAATTGTGAAAGTATAGATACGACCTGGAAGATTTCCCAGAAAGTTTAATGTGAAATATATTTTTTTAGTTTAACTAAATAATCATTGTTATTTAAACGTTAAAAAATTAGACAATCCCTTTTCAATGAATTCCACATCATGAAAAATTGTATATCAATTTTTAAGAGAAAATCAAAGCACTAATTATTAAAAATACAATTTCATGTTGATTTCTAAAAATTAGGTTTATGTTCAGGCACGGAGATCGTTTCACTGAATTAAAGTATCAATGCCATGCTAGGTGGTTCTCACCTATCACACGAGATATTTAGTGCTCGCGTGGCACATAAACTGCTCGCTTTTTCTTGATCAGATTTTATTAACTCCATATGGATTTTCATAGAAAAATACTTCGGACATTTAAAACATATATCCGGATATATGTAAGTGTCAAGTTGATCAAGTGAAAATTAATTGAATAATCGACTAATTTTATTGCTCCATCAACTTTTCAATACATTTTTATCATCAGTTGAAAATAAAAATCGAGATTGTCACCGAAAAAAACTAACAATCTACGACAACAAAAATTACAATATTAACTCCACATTGAAATTTTAATAATAGATACATTTTTTTATATTGCACGGCATGCTCCGAACCCCCTCCCTAGTCGAGCTAATAAATTTTCTTACCCACCCCTCTAGTGAGCTCAATAAATTTCCATACACCCCCGCTAGTCATGCATCCTGTGATGCAAGATAAAAAAATGTTTCTATTATTATTTTTATTTTAATTTTAATATTAAAAAATT
>JABSQI010000506.1 GCA_013215905.1 Legionellales bacterium
TTTTTATGAAGCTGATTATCGAGAATATGGTTTGGGTGCTACAGAAATACGGATTTTGCAGATAGGTCAATAATTTATGAGAAACGAAAACCTAATTGGCATCACTATTTGCGCTGTCATTTTATCTCCCTTATTTTACCAAATAGTTATTGTTTTAAAAGAAATAAAAAAGGGGAAGAAAATAAACTGGAAAAGGATAAAGAAAATAATACTGCTTTTTTTCTCATTTGCTATTTTTTCATGTGGAATTGTGCTATTACTAAATCGAATTAATTTTTTAAATTATAAAAAACCAATGACTTATGATACTATAAGTCAAATTTCTTTAAATGATTTTAGAGGACTTGAGTTTTTTAAAAAATCACTATACGGCAGTGAACGGTTCGCATATGTAGTAACTACAATTGAAATAGATATTGATAAAGACAGTGTTAGCGTATATTCACTATTTCACCCCTCAAGATCTTTTGTTTATAATCGAAAAAGTAAAAGTGAAGAATTATTAACTCATGAAATGTATCATTTTAAAATTACAGAGTTATTTACTAGAAAAATAAAACAAGAGATAACACTTTTAAAAAACAGCTCTGAAGATAATATTGATAAAATAGTTGCTTCCAATTTTCAAAAAGAAAGTCAATATCAAATCTCTTATGATAAAGACACATTTCACAGTTATGTGTTAAAAGAGCAAAAAAAATACGAAAAAGAAGTTGATAGCTTACTATATTTGCTTCGTGAATTTAAAATCTCAAAAATTAAGTTAAAATGAAACAAGTAAAATTTCTAATAACATTAACTATAATTATCTTCTCAATTTCTTGCTCTGACAAAGGTAATAAATTCCCCGTGGACAAACCATACTGGACACCTTCTGACTACAACTTGGTTATTAACACCATTAAGTACTTAGGAGAACCTGAAGAAGGCTTACCAACTTTTAATGATCCAGAAACCAGGTTAGTTATTGAAAAACTTACAGATGAAAATAATTATCTTATTGTTGTAAACGATGACCAACTGGGATTGAAACATAAAAATGAAGTAGCGAGTGACTTTTTTGAGAAGTACAGAAATATGAGCTCTATTTACTATGTTAGAGATAGAAAAGATGATTTTGTTTATGAAAAAGAAATGCTAGCTGTGTACAGTTTCGGTCTTGGACTACAATTGCAATACTTTAAAATAGGTAATGAAGAAATTGCTCAAAGTTCTGATGACCCAAATTCAGCACATGTACAAAATGTAATGAATTCTAATGTTTTAACTTTAATAAATAACTATAATAATTTTCTTGATTTATTGAATGATGAAAAATCATTTTCAGATAAAGGGTTACAAACTTTTAGTGAAGTTTTTGACAAGCATTTTCACACACTTATCAATACATTTCCAAAAGCCAATTATTATACTTTAAAAAATAAGCTTAAATTAATTGAGAAAAAATCAACTTCAAACATAGTCAAAGAATCTCTTCAAAAAATTCAAAAATTAATTTCTGAGAAGGAGTTAGAAAAAAATCAAGAAGTTGGTTAAAATAGGCGACATAGAATTACCAGACTTTCCGTTATTGCTTGCACCAATGGAAGATGTAAGCGATCCTCCCTTCAGAGCGTTATGTAAAG
>JABSQI010000507.1 GCA_013215905.1 Legionellales bacterium
GTAGCATGGATCCAGATCCAAAGTTTCTCTTTGTTTTTACACTTGGTTGTGTTTATTATTATTAAGATAATTATTAAATCTTCCCAATGGATGTGTTTTATTTATTTTTAACACGTTAAATTTATGCTTACAGGCAAATTCTATAATTTCTCTCGGAGAACAATTATTATTCATAACAGAAAAACGCATAGCTAATTTGTTAGAGAAATATTTTCTAATTAATGATAAATTTCTAACCAATATGTTAAACAAATCTACACCTCTAATGAGTTTATATAGATCTTTTTCTATAGCATCAATACTGATAGTTATACTATTAATATCTAGTTCAGATACCTCTTTAGAAATTTTTTCGTTAAAATATAACCCACTTGTCGTTATTGATACATCTATTTGATTAGACAAAAATTGTTTTATAAATGGAATAATATCTTTTTTGATAAAAGGTTCACCGCCAGCTATAGCTATTTGACAAATTCCTAAATTAGATAACTGGGAACTAATTTTCCCAGCATCTTCTATGCTAATATCCATTGATTGCTCAGGGCTAGAGTTACTATAGCAATGAATACAAGCGCTATTACATTTATAAGTGGGGTCAATAAATACCTTATATGGGGTATTATTAGATACAGCAATTGTTCTTGTTTTTATTTTATTATCTAATCTAGAAGGAATATATTTAAAATATTTTTTTTTGGCATGATCATATGCCATGCATATATTAGAGTTTTTTCTGATGGTTAAGTGATACAAGATGCGCAACCTATGTTTTTATTTTTTTGCATTACGCACAAAGGATCCACAGCATTTAAATCTCCAGATTCAAATAATGCTCTACTACGACATCCACCCCTACAATGTTTATATTCAGGACAAGAAAGACAAATCTTATTTCCTTTATAGTCAGCTGTTTTATTAGATTTGCTCCATAAATCTAAAAAAGAAGAATTTTTTATATTACCAACAATAAAATCATCCCCTAAAAAAGCGCAAGCTGAGAATTCTCCTGTAGGAGAAATATTGCATGTTTCTTTACCTCCTGTGCACCCAAATCCAATAGGGATAAAATCATATTCTTCTGTGTCAAGGGGAGTTTTAGGCAAACTTATTTTAATGCTAGAAGAAATATTTTGTACATTTTTTATAAAATTAATATAATCTTTCTGATTGATTAACAAATGTTTGTTTTCTATTGCTCTACCTAAGAGCCTTATTGGATTAAATTTAATTGCGCTTACTCCCAATTTTTCTACTTCTTTTATTAAATAAGAATAATCATGTTTATTTATGTTATTAACAGTATTCTTAATTGAAATATTTGCTGAAGAACAATTCTCTTTTAAATTTTTTATACCTGTTATAGCTTTTTCATATCTTCCTTTTCCTCTGATAAGATCGTGATGTTCTTTTGTTCCATCTAAACTTACAGTTATGGTTCTTAGTTCTAGCGCATCTAGTTTTTTTGCTACCTCTTTAGTTATATGAAAAGCATTTGTGGTTAAAGATACGTCTATCTCTTTTGATTTAGCATATTCTATAACATCAAATATATCTTTTCTTATTATGGGTTCCCCTCCTGCTATTGATAATAATTGAGTTCCTGCTATTTTCATTTGA
>JABSQI010000508.1 GCA_013215905.1 Legionellales bacterium
CACAAGAACGTAGTATGGTAGAACATAAGAACAACAACTTAACGCTATATTTGTTGCACTTAGAGTTTGATTTCGTCAATTCAATTTAAAATCCAGTAATTTTTGTTATCGGATGTGATTTAAAAAACAGGAAATCAAGCTCCAAATGCAACAAATATAGTGTTAAAACTTTGATTTATTGTGATACCTTACTCTATTCTTGTGGATAAATCCAGTAATTATTTCCACGTAAACCATTTTTTAATTACAATATATATAAATATTTTATCTTGGTGGCAATGGTTTATTTGTAATTGCTTCAAAATTTTTAGATGTTTTTTTTGTTTTAAATTCACGTTCAAATTGTTTTTTTACATTGATTAATAATTCTAATACGCTTGTTACATCACCATCATCTGTATAAACAGACATAGGATATAATAAAAAACAAGGTAAGTCTGGTTCATTTGTTTGTCTTTTATACATTGGCACAAAGCCAATTAGAGGTAAGGAAATATTATCTTCAAATATTTTTGTATATAAATATTCTTTAAATTTATAACAATAGTGTTTATATGCCAGTATACTGCTATTTTTAGATGATATAGTTTCATCCCAATTATTATTGTCGTCAAAAAAATTAAATTTAATCAGAGTTTCAAAGCCTAATGTATTATAGTTTATAATATCAAAATGTTTAGGAAAATTATTTTTAATTATTTGCTTATATTTTTCTCCTATACTCAGCATCTTAATAATATATTTTTGAAATCCTTTATAACCTAGCTTTTGCAAAGCAACCCAAGCAGAAATGATACCAGCAGAAGAACGAGAATTTTCTATAGTGAAAAAATGCACATGAAAATCACCTACTTCACAATTAGATTTTAAATTTGATTCTCCTTTATGTGTAATAGAAAAAATATCATTGTGATTTTTCGATATGAAAAATGTTGAGCAATATGGGGCTAGACCTGTTTTATGGAAGTCCGCTGAGAATGAATCACACTGCTCGATATGTTTTATTTTATTATACATTTTCTCGCATTTACTTATTTCTTTAAAAACATTTTCTTTACATAAATTAAGATTTTTTTTAAAAAATAACCATGCCCATCCAGCAACGCTATCAGCATGTAAATGAGGTTGTGTAGGTAATTTATATTTTTTTGTTAAATTTAAGACTGATTTTTTTACCTCATCAATAGAGTCTACACACATGTCAATAGTAACCCCACAGTTTAATATAATACATGCTATTTTTTTACCATCTTTTAGTAGACGTTCTGTTTTTTCATTAAATTCATTTATATTGAGCGCACCATCGCTGTTAGTTGATATTCTAATTAAGTTTTTTGAACCTATCCCGAGATAGTTACACACATCTTCTAAGCTATAATGAGCCCTATCACTAGCAATAACAAAATAATTTTCTTTAATTCCTTGATCTATGATATAAATATTACACTTATGTAAGCCAATTTTTATAGCATATAATAAAGTAGCTTTTCCACCTGAAGCGCATATGCCTTCAGCTTCTGAAAAATCCCAATTTACTAGCTCACATAAAGCTTTTATTACCTTCTTCTCATATAGAATTGTATTACCAGATGTTAAATCCCATAGTGAAT
>JABSQI010000509.1 GCA_013215905.1 Legionellales bacterium
TTATTCTCAAAATTTTCTTCTTTTGTATATTTAAAATCGTTAAACCACCATTTAAACTCTTTGAAATGCTAAAAATCTTTCTGAAAAACAATATTCTATCTGTGAAAATATATTTGATTCCAAGTAAAATTATGATATAATTTTCCATATATATAATTAAATTAAAAATATTTAATTTTTCCTTATTGATATTTTAACTATTTTGTGGGAATATGATAATTAAGAAAAGGAAAAAACAAAAATGAATAAATTAAAATTACAAAACTATTTAGCTCAATTTAGTGAGAAATGTATTACGGCTTTCAACATACCTAAATACGAAAAAAAAGTAGAGCGTAAATATTACACGACTTATTATTTTGATAACTATCTTGCTTTAGATATAAACATGTCTTATCATATCGCTTATACTACTCATGATAATAATGTATTTACTTTTGCAGTCCATAAGAATTATCTTAATAAAGATTATAAATATGCTAAGATAGCATTAAAGAATCATTTAAGAAGAAAATTCAAGCTTAAAAATAATTATCATTATTTCTTAAGTGATGATAATTTTTCGCAAGCGTAAGGGGTATATAATGATAGAATTAATAATTTATTTTGTTGCAACGTTAACACTAGGGGCATTAAATTTAGTAAGCATAAATAACAATAACTTTAATATAATAGGGTTTATTTGCATGGCCCTTGCAAGCTCATTAGTAGTTATTAGAATAATAGAACTTGAAAAGAAGATTAAATAAATTTAATCTAATCTTATTGACTTCTTAACCTTTGCGGGGCATAATATAATTAAGAAAAGGAAAAAACAAAACAATGAATAATGAAAATAATAAAAATGGCTACATAGCTCTATATAAAGATAAGAAAATAGAAGTGTATGCAGATACGACTTATCAAGCACAACAACTAGCCCTAGTAGAATTTCAAAAAAATTCTAGACGAAAAATAAAGGGTTATGATGTCTCAGTATTTTTATGTGAAAAAAACGGGGAATCAGTAACACATACAGTAGACTTTTAGAGGCAAGAAAAAAAGGAAAAAACAAAATGTTAGGACATAAAAAAGAAATCAGCATATTTTATATAGGTTATTTAGTTAATAAAATTAGTACCTTCATTAGAGGGAATGCTTTTTTAACTGAAGAGAGTTATAGAATTGACTCCAAGGGCTCAATCAAAGAAGAAAATTATATTAGTGATGACATAGATAATCTAAAACAATGGGCAATCGCATTAGGAACTGAAGAGTTAACAGAGGGCTTAAGACAAGAAATAATCACTCATTTATATAAATATAAATATATAAATAGTATAGATATATTATTGAATGACTTCTATATTAAATAAATTTAATTTGTTATTTTTTGCAAAATGTGGGAATATAACAATAAAGAAAAGGAAAAAACAAGATGAAAACAAAATTAAAAAACCCAGACGTAAACGAAGCAATGCATAATTTTTTGTTGCATTGTAGCCCTTGGAAACATGACGATATGGTAACTGCTATAGAGACCTGTAATGACATAGACAAACACTATTTTTATTTAGTAGATGCTATTGATACTTATGGTGTAGCCGATGAGAACGGGGAAACA
>JABSQI010000051.1 GCA_013215905.1 Legionellales bacterium
TTTTGACTTTCCAGAGCAAAAATTTCAAATCAAATCATCAGTAGCAGGAATTGTTCGTATGAGAGCATTGACTTGGTACATAAATAAATAATAAATGGGACAAATAAGTATTTACGGTGATATTGAGTCTTCTTCTATTTACTTTGTAAACTCTACTGTAAACCCTAAAGGTATGGGTACAGTTGAAGCATTTAAAAAAAGTGATGAAGAAAGAATTGTTATCATTCGTACTGATAAATTTGAAGAAGATGGAGTTTCGTATAGAAAGCTCTTTAAAAGATTAAATCCTAATAGGATTCAAAATAGAAATGGTGAAGACTTAATAAACACATTAGGTTTTGACATAAATCAAGTAATTGACTATTTAAACGAACAGTTTAACTTAGATTCAGGTACGTCAGGTGGTGATGGTAGTGGTACAGATATGACAGGTATTGCTATGGATTTTGTTCGCGATGCTACGTCTACCTCTATTATGTCTAGTACAGGTCACGAGTTTGGTGTAAACACAATTAAAGCTGTTCCAGATGAAAATGGATTGATACGCATAGATTATATGCGTGGAGATTTGGTAAGGTTTAAAAATATAGATTTTACACTTGCAACAATAGATGGACAACCTATTAGTGGAGGTCTTAATGATGTTGTAAATAAATTAAACGAATATTTTACTGTAGGAGCTTTTGAAGCAGTAGTTATTTCTGATCCTTTTAGCACAATGGTTGCTAATGTTGGCGGTATTAATGCAGGGTATACAGAAGAAGGTTCTAATTTTGTAGACCCGTTAGGTGATGAAATTGCAACTAATTCAACTACAAGTAATTACGCAGGTATTAAATCGGTACAAACAATTAGCCAAGTAGGAGAATATTTTACTTTTGATATTAGAGGTAAGTCTACTTACGGTTTTGGATTAGTGCATTCAGATGCTTCTTATGCAAGTAATAAATTTTCTGGAAATTCTTCTTACGCTGATCCTTCTGGATTTTGTGTTACTAATAGTCAACACGCGGGTTTTCAATTTAGTCACTGGTTTCATATAGGTAATGCACACGCTTCTTGGACAAATTACGGAGCTAATACTTCTTATAATCTAGGTCCTGCATGGTATGATCACAATAATCAATTTGATGAAAAAGAAGATTGGAACAATAACGAACCTGTAACAATGAAAGTAGGATTAGATGAAAATGGATTTATATCTATTTCTACAAAGAAGGATGATGGTACATTTGTACTTCACGCTCGTTCTAATTATCCTGTTTTAGAAGGTGCTGAATTTCATTTAGGAGTAAAACTTTATTATCCTACTGCTAAAATTCTTTCAGAACCTAAAGTTCATTTAAGAGAAGTAGATGATTCTCCTACAGCTATAGATGACACAAACATTACTTTATTAGGTGATGCTACTGGAACATTAGATGCAGGTATTATTACTCCTTCTGGAAGTGATTACGAAAATGGATTCATTACTAATGAAGGTATATCTGCAAGTGGTGAATATTTTGAATTTGAAGTAAATCTTGGTGAAGAACATACTGTTGCTTTAGTTGATGCTGACATTTATGATCCTGCTACTATTTCAGCAGATGTATCTACAGATTTAATAACTCCTTATGTTTATTTTGGACAACCAATAAATAATTTAGGAGCAGTAGCTTTAAGTCATCATAATAATAGTGGACATCTTGTAACAGTTGGTAATAGATTTGTTGCTACTAAGTTTAGAATAGGTTTTGATAATTCAGGAAAACTTACTGTATGGAGTTCTGAAAATGGAACGGACTTTATTGTAAGTAAACATTTAAATTCTGCTTCAGCTAATGGAGATTATAGACTCATGTGGATAGGTAGAAGTACTTCAGCTACATTCCAATCTATTTCTAAAGGTGAGCTAAGTGAAGCTCCTGTAATGTATTTTAGATACATTGAATCTCCAGATGGAGTATATCATTATCCTTTATTTGCTACAAAAGAAGAAGCAGATTATTATCATCAAATAATGACAGGTGCTGAAACAGGTCTTTCGCATACTCACGTTTATCCAGATGATCCAACTAATACAGTTTGGCACATGCCAGACAATGGTCAAATGAATGGAGTAAACGCACCTTACAATATGGTGTTTAACGGTCAAACAGTATTGTTTACAGAAATTACTTCTTTAACAAATGCAGACCTTACACCTACAGCTTTTTCAGATACTACAATTACAGTAGATGAATTGACTCAAGTAAACTATCAACTATCTCCAGTAGATGTTGATTACGTTACTACTATTGGTGGTATTCCTGCGTGGACAATTAGTGGAAACTTACTACAAGGAATTGCTCCAGAAGTTGCTGATGACAATGTAACTAACCCTAGTGATACGACAACTGTAACTGTTTATAGAACAAGAAACGGTTTTACTTCTAGTGGTACATTAACTATTGTAATTAACAACCTTACTCCACCTACTTCAGCTCCTAGTGGATTTACATTGACAGAAGGTTCTATGGCGGATGCAGACACTTTAGATAGTGGATCTGTAGTAACTTTAGACGATACTCTTGCAGTAGGTAAAAGAATGATTGTAAGTAAATCTTGGGTAGAAACTAACGTTTTACCAAACATTACAGGTTCATTAGAAAAAGCTTATGTAGGTGTTCCTTCGCCAAGTGCTAATTGGTCTAATGCTCCAGACTTACATATTGACTTTGATGCTGTAATGAGATGGGAAGGTCAAAGTTCAAATGCTCACAAAAGCACAATGGCAGATGGTAGTGATGTTGTTGCACGGTCAGAGAATAGTGTAGGTTCAACAACTAACGCTTATTATAATTACGCTATTCAATGGGATGGAACTGACTTAGTAGTTATGGCAGATATTGATGCTGCTAAACTAGCTAATACGCACGATTACACTCAAATGCAAAGATATTCAGTTTATGAAAATTATGCAGAGCAGTCAGGTGCTTTACCTTTAGTGTTTGCAACTAAAAGCGGTGGTCAGTTAGACGTTACTATGACAGGTATATCTTTTGCAGATATTCCTTCTGCTCCTATTACTAATCAAACGTCTTGGAGTAAAGCTTTAGATTTTTCAGGTAGTTCTGAAAGAGCGCAGCAGGTTACTTCTCAACAATATAATTGTCCGTTAAGGATGGGAGATATTTCTGGGACTGCTTCTAACAATGCTGATTCAAATATGGTAAGTAATGATAGTAATTCAAGACCTTGGGCAACATCTATAGTTTTTAAAATTGATGGTAACAGCAGTAATCAACACGTTTGGAATATGGGTGAAGGTACTGCAGGAGATAACATTTATTTAAGAGTATCTGCTAGCAGAGAACTTTATTTTGGTTGGGGTCACGATGGTTCTTATGGAGTTAATGAGTGTAAAATACCTTTTACTTTAAATACTAATAAGTGGTATGGATTTTATGTTGCTTCAAAAGGTGGTAGATTTAATGCAAGTAATGCAACTGCTGCTAATCTAGCTGATGCTTTTGACATTAGAATAATGAGTTCAGATGATGGTTTTACTGCTGTTGGTTCTAATTATAGTACATCTGCTAATTGGTCTAATGGTACTACAGGTTGGAGAACTAATAGGAGTGTTACAGGTAACTTTACTATTGGTGGTAGAGGTACTAACAGAAGTTTTCACGGTAAGATCGCTTCTATGGTAGTAACAACACTTAATTACAATAATAGTATTCCTGACGATAATCAAATTAAATTAATAATTACTGATCCTATTAAATGGAAAGTTGATTATAAAGATGGTAAACAATTTAGATACGCTCCAGACAGATACCAATATAGTAGCAATTTTACTGGCACTATGAACGCTGCTAGGTGGTCTACTCAGATTTGGTTAATGGGAGATGGAACTAATGATAACTATTCTAATATGATTAGAAATCAAGTAGATCCAAATGATCAAAACTGGACTAAATTAAATTTAATTAGTATGGTATCTAACGATATTCAAACTGTAACTATTAATGGATTAACAACATAATTATGGAATTTATAAACAACCAATATGTAATTGGAGGATTCATTGCAATATGCTTAATTGGATATGCTTTATTAATTCACAGAAATTCTAAACAATGATAATAATATTAATTATTATTGCAGGAATTGCAAATGCTTTTATGGACACTATTGCGTTTAAAAATGGTGGGAGACTACCAAAAAACAAATGGTGGTCCATGAAAGATTCTTGGAAAAACAAATGGAAAAATGGTGATCCTGAACAAGGTGAAGCTTTTTTAGGAAGCAGTACTGTTTTTGTATTTGTAACAGACGCTTGGCATTTTTTTCAATCTATTATGATATCTTGTTTTTGCGTATCTATAGCAATAGCTTCATACACTAATTACTTAGATCATATAATGGTGAGTATAACAATGTTTGTAGCTTGTAAGGTATTTTTCAGTGCAGCATTTGAAGTTTCCTGGAGAATTTTAAATAAAAAAAAATAAGTTATGCCTGCAAAGAAAAAAAAGAAAGGTCTTTATGCAAACATTCATGCTAAAAGAAAACGTATTAAAGCTGGTTCTGGTGAAAGAATGAGAAAACCAGGGAGTAAAGGAGCTCCAACAGCAAAAAATTTCAAGCAAGCAAAAAAGACTGCTAAGAAAAAGTAAAGAAGAGGGGAATTAACCCCTCTTTTTTTATTGGTATCTTTTAAATAATACTTTTACTACTTTTTGAGTACCTAATATAAAAGAAGAACCAAAAACACTATGCCCCATAAAAGAATCATACTTAATGTTTTTAGGTCCAACAGTCATTAGTTTACCATCAAATACAATAGTATCATGAGCTCTTACTTCGCTTACATCAATTAATTTAATTTTGTAACTTTTGCCTTCTAAACCTTTTTTAGCAGCAGCTTCATTAATGCTTTGATCAAAAGGTGCTTTGTGATCCCAATAACCATTTTTAGTTTTTTCCATTTTTTATTGTGTTACGTCAACCCAATGAGGATATCCTATTTTAAAAAGTTCTTTACTAATTTCAAATATCATTTGGTCTTTAGATTTGTAAAGTTTTTGAGAATCATAAAAACGATATCTGTATTTATTTCCATTACGTAAATAAATTATAAGATCAGTAAAATTAAAATTTTGAAATGCGTTAGCTACTCTTGCAGTACTAAACTCAATCATTTTTATATAAGGATCATCAATGTAATGATCAAAAAAATAATCCTGTAGCTCACTTTTTCTTTTGCTTATTTTTTCTCCCATTTGTTTCTATTTACCATAAGAGATATAATAGAGTAGTTACCTAAATCAAGCCAGCTATCTTCAATACTTTCATTATTAGCACTCTTCTTTTTAAAGAGAAGGTTTTTAACTCTATTGATTTTATCATTCATTCTAAACCAAATTCCGTATAAGCTTAAATTTCTATTATCAGGATCAGATAAATCACTGTTTAAAGAAATGTTCCCAGGACCATAATCTAATTGCTTTTTTGCAAATAGCACATATTGCTCTTTTTGAATAGCTTTAAAACTATCTGCTAAATCTGGATGTGCTTTTTCTAGTTCAGTAATAAACGCATTATCAAGATCTTCAGGTAAATTTCTACCACTAACAAATACAAGATTCTGTATCTCAGAAGTCATTTTTTTTACAACACCTAAATCCATATTTAAAAGAGCAGCTGGTTTTTCATAAGCAAAAAACTTACTGTTATATTCAGGATTATTAATATTTAATGCTAAACGAGTTTGCACTGCTTTGTAATACCCTATAAGAACTTTAACGTTTTCAATATCATATTTACAATTATAAGGATTATGATAGTGAAAAATCATGTTTGTATTATTTGGAAACCCAAGAATAAAACGATAAGAGTCACCTTCTTCTTTATAGCTTGTTTTTAACTGAACTATATCTTCAAGTTTTAAATCTTTAAAAGCTGCAACAAAAGCAGCATCTTTGTGATATTTTATAATCATAACTGTCTTTTAAAAAAGAGAGCTGGAGTAAAATTACCCCAGCTTGCTTCTCTCAAAATTTTGTTTAACTAAATAATTAATAACAACAACGACAACAAGTATCTTTATCATAAGCAACCAAAATCTACTTTAATGTTGCTCATATCTATCTGAGGTATATCCTCCAATTCTATTTCTTCTAAAACGTCATAATCTCTGTATGTAACTACTGCAGAGCTTTTTAGCTCAGACGTTATAAAAACATGAAAGTATATAAGTGTTTTACTCCATGTTCTTGAAGGATTATCTTTTAGTATGTTTAATACTACTTTATAGTAATCCCAACAAGTTTTATTATCTAAGCTAGTGACTTTTAAAACTTTTTTTAACTTATTTACTTGAGTTACTGTAAGTAAATTTTCAGCAAAAAATAATAATGAAGACAATCTAATCTGATCATCCCTAAAACAACTATACGTTTTCATTTTATTTTTTTCTAAAATGGTATAGTTGAATTTAGTAATAGCAGTTTTAATGTGTGTATCCATAAAAGATACAATCTCATTTCTAAAATTTGTCTTATTTTTTCTTGCGTAATTTGTATTGCTTGGTAATATAATGTAAGAATTATCTTCTTTCACTATACCACCTATAGAACAATTAAAGCTTGTAGACTTATTATAAGAAGAAGTCCAAGTAAAAAACATAGCTAATTCATCATCAGCAATTTGTTTATCTTGCTTTTGATTAACTTTTATACTGTATATAGCTGTTGCATTTTTACCTTTGTTAGATAATTTATACTCTGAGCTTAATAGTTCTATATTGTACTTAGCAAACAGTTGTTTTGATATTCTATCAAGATCCAAATAAGAAATAATGTTAGAATTTTTACCACTGTCTGGTATTTTAATAGATTGTAAATCTAATAAATTTACAATTTTATTGCTGTGTCCCATAAATATTTTAAGTGTAATATAAGAATTACCACGGAGACAATCAACTAAAAAATATATCTAATTGTGTTTATTGGAAAATATTTAGTATATAATACAGTAAACTTAGATAACATCTTAGTTTTGAACTCTATAGGGTATCTCATAACCCCTTGTTTATTTTTAACCTCACAGCTATACTTCATAAGTTCTTTAGCTTGTTCAGGTGCTCTAAACATTTGACGTGTATGATTAGTTAAAGCAATAACTTCGCATTTGTTTTCACCAGCTATTGTTTTTACTTGTTTAAACAAATCATCATAATGTTTATCCCACCCAGGATAAAATATAAGAGGACTATAATTTATATGCACTTCCCATCCTAAATCTTTTAATCTATTAATATCTTCTATTCTACTTGTAATATCTTGCATTTTTGGTTCTAGTACATTTGCATAAGCTTGTGGCATTAAACTTACGCGAACCCTTGGTTTTTTATTAAAGTGTCTTACGTCTAACTTTAATAAACCTGGATATTTAGTTGCCATTGTAGTATTAAGTCTAGGATGATCATCATATCTTTTAAGATAATCAATCAGTGGTTCTGGCATATGCTTTTGCATAAGGACCAAATCACTGTTACAAGCTATATCCACCATTGTGTATATAGGATCTTGTTGATCAGGAACTTTATTATAAGTCTTTTCCCATTCTACAACAGAATTAAATATATCATTGACATTTGTGTTTACAAAAACTCTTTTTTCATTATACCTAGACATATAACAATAAGTGCTAACACATCCTCCAAAGCAACCATAGATTACATTAGGAGCGATGCAGTTAGCACTATTATTATTATGTTTAGTCACAAGAGTTTTTGTTTCTTGTAACTTAACCATTTAAACTAAAAGTAAGTAAAGTAAAAATCCTGAAAAAGTAAACCCTGTTAAAATGCCTAATATTGTAGCTTTAAGTATAGAACTTAAAGCTTCTGATTTTTCACTAGCTGTCATAATCATCATTATTATAATTAGAATGGAATCCCATTTCTGTGTCATAATCTGATTTATGATGACCAGTTATTTCAAGAACTTGATCTAACGTTTCATTTTCTTTTTTTGTTAAACCTGCTCTTATGCGTGAAATATCTTCTTCTGTGTACTCAGTACACGCAATGTACATTTCAGGGGGAATATCCATACTAAATTATGTTTTTAGAAAAAATATTATCTGGGTGAATCATTTCAAGAGTCTTTTTAAAAGGATTACCTTCAATATTCTCAACTAAGATATACATTTCTTCAGCAATCTTTCTAATTTCTTTTTGAGCATGATCACTCCATCTAAGCTTCAAAAAATTAGCAAAGCTTCTCATATTAAACATAACATCAGAAGTTATTTGCGTATTGTAGCCTTTAAAGTATCTAGCAGATTCTTTAGCTCTTGCTCTTCCAAGAATAGGAGTAAAGTATTCTACTGCTTCGTGATACAATTTATTCCCTTGAGCTGCATGTTCACTTAATTTCATTGACCAAGTACCACTCCAATCTTCAGGTAAATACATTTTATCTTCTTTTAATTCTTTGTATCTAGCTGATTCAGCGTTTAAAGAAGACATCCTGTGCTTTAACAAGTGAATATGTGATGCAATATCACAATTAACAAGAAAGTGCACTGTAGCCTTTTCAAATGGTGTTTCATGACCATGTGACCATAGCATTTCAATAAGTTGCGGTATTCTAGCAATTTTCTTTTCTGTCAAATCTCTACTTGTGCTAGTCCAAGCAGATTGCGCAATTATTTGATCAGATCCATAATAACCTAGTAGCTCTACTGTGTTCTTCATTTTAGTCTTTTACAAATTGTCCATTAACCATTTTTCCTGTTCTCTTTGCAATAACGTTGTATGCAGATTCTAAGCATTCTTCCAATGACATACCTTGCATTTTAGCTTGAATAATTAAAGTAACCATGATGTCACCCATAGCATCTTTAATTTCTGCTTTATCATCATTGTTTACTGCAACACACAACTCTGTAGTTTCTTCTAATGTTTTATG
>JABSQI010000510.1 GCA_013215905.1 Legionellales bacterium
ACTTACTATAAATAACTATTTAATATTAATTTGTGTTTTAATTTTTTTTATAGGTGTAGTTGCGATATTAAAAAGAGTGAACTTACTAGGTACTAAGAAAGCTATAATGGATTTTAAATATTATAGTTTTAGAAGCGGTACTTATTATAACCTAAAAATTTTCTTTAGTATGATATTTTTAAGTATCGTTTTAATTTTAGCTAGCTATTTAGTAGGGTATATACCATTGTTTAGTAATATTACAGAAGTACTTACACTAGATTGGGGAACTATAATTTTTTTCCATATTATTATAATAATTTTTAGTTTGCTGCATGGCTGGTGGAGACGATTTACACTTTGTTTAGGAAAGGTGTTAAACACTTCTACATTTATTTTTTTATTTATTTTTTTAATATTAAATCAGGCAGCACTAATTGTTTTAGCCCAAATAGTCATTTTTTTCAATATTTTGCTAAAGTGTACTAGTGTCTGTACTCTAATCATTTCGCCCTTAATTATTGTATTTTTTATTGTATTATATTTTAATATTATTTTATTAATTATGGGGTTTTTAGTTATGTGAGGCAGGCAGGGTTTTGAACCTGATATTTTTTTTCAAACGGGTGTTTTTTATGAAGTAGGGGGATCTCTGATTCACTTTTTTCGTCATAAAAATTGGTCACCTTGGGGGCTAGCTTTTTATCCTCTTTGACTTTCAGTGTGTTTTTTAAACTGAGATGGCGACGAATTAAGTTTTGGATTATACGATTTTTGGGTCCGCCGTTGCTCGATACAGAATCATTATGAGCAATTTTTTTCTTATTCTAAGACTAGAAATAAAAAATTAAGGTGCTGTATCCTTATTTTTTTACTTGTTTGTTTATTTTTTTCCCTTACCTATATTCTTATTTCTTTATCAACCAGTTTTCAGATACATAATATTGGGTACTCTACCCTAATTTTGGCTGGTCGGTGCTCACAACTGGGGTGTCCTTTACATAAATGACACATCTTTATTGATTATAAAAGAGTCATGTTAACATCCTGTTCGGCAAATTCTTTTATGCAGGAAGGAGCCTATGTGGATCAGCCTTTCCCAACTAGTCAGTTTGGTGCAAAATGGCAGGATAATAAAATATGTGGGAATATGGAATGAAAAAATGCTCGACCGAGGGACGTGGTAAGTATTAAAGGAAAAAATTATGAGGTACACCATATAAAGAGTACCATCGATTGTTCTTTTCCTGATAATAATAATAAAGATAAATAATAAATATTAATAATACTAATTAATTTATACAGATATTTACATATTAACATTAGATAATTTAAATTAACATTAAATAATCTGATTTTATAAAATTAATAAAATTGGGTTATAAAGATTAAATAATTTAAATAACAATTATGAGAGTTTATAAAATATATTAATGCAGTAAAAGAATATCTCGAAATAATATTAAATCTAAATAACTTAAATTTAGATAGAGCTGGGAAATTCCAAGTAACATTCTCAACTGTTTTGTTATTGAAAAAATCGACCACCGCTTGGCTTTTAGCATCTTCTTTGGCATAAAAAACGGTAACGGTAAGGGCACACTTTTTTGGTG
>JABSQI010000511.1 GCA_013215905.1 Legionellales bacterium
ATATGCTTGAGGAGTTAGTATAAAATGTATTTTCTGTACAATGTCTCTGCGTTGAGTAAATTCTCTGAAATATTTTTCATTAAATGGTATATTTATATCTGAGAAAATAGCTCTGTTTGCAAAGACTCTTAAGAAATTGATAGGAAGTACATCTTTCTTAGGAAATATTGTCCTTGGAGAATTTTTCTTTTTAACCCATTCATCTTGCAAAAATACGTCTTCTTTAGATGTGTTATTTTTGATCCATTCTGCCAATTCTAATTGTTCACCTGGATATCTAGACTTATTATACACATAATTAGGTGATATTATAGCAACAACTAATACCACTATAATATATACGATTACTAGAAATGAATAACACATACTTCTCTCTCGAATGTGTTTGATATTGAAGTCTTCTTGATAATTCTTAAAGAATCTGTTTAACAATGCACCAAAGATTAGAAAAATTTCAACTAACCAAACAAGAGTTCTATAACATGTAAAGCGATTCAGGCCTGCAATAGCCATAATCTTTAGTTGAAATACTTCTGTTCCGAGATAATGTAATAATATAGATAAAATAAAACTAATGAGACAAAAAAATCCCATAATTGTTAGATTCTTATTTTTCAAAAATAAGGCAAAAATAATTGGAGTGCTATACATCCATATCCAAGATATAGTAGATTTTGTATTGAGTATTTTTGAAAGTAAAAAATGATGAGGATGTCTAATAAAAATATAATAATCTATAAACTCATGGGCGTTCATACTAATTCCAGGGTAGATAATTTTATATATTAGTACAGGTAACAAGAATCCAAGTAAAAATGAAATAGATAGGAAATATAAAGATTTCTTATCATGATAAATTGGCAAGTAAAAGATACATAAAAATATAAAACTAAAAAGACCAAAAGCGGGATGGACAAAAGTTGTAATTAGGAGCAATAGAGGAGTAAAATATCGAACTAATGTTTTAGAGAAGTTTAAATATATTTAGAAAATTCCTATTGTAAATGCTAATTTAGCGGGGTAGAAAGATCCTATAAAAGGCCATATAACTCTCCATCCAGCAGGTTTTGCTAAAAAAATACCATGATTTAAAATATTTGATAGAAAGAGAGTAATGACTATTGAATATAAAATAAATACAGTGACGATATTTTTTCTTGGGAACCACACCTCAAAAATTTTTCCCATCATTAATAATACCAATGAATTAATAATAAGATTATTAACAAGAGACGCTACATGCATAGTTTGTTCTAGGGGGGCAAAGTAAGTTAATAGATAATTTATATATGCAAATACTATTTTAGGAGAGTCCATAGATGCGTTAAGCTGGAAATCATTCACAAATAAACTAGGATATATCAACTTTATAATCAGTGGAAACTCAGTATAGGCATGTGAATGTAACCAGTTGCGATAAATATATAATGTATTAAAGGTTAATATAATTATACAAATTGCTTTTAATATGGAGAAATAATTGCACTTATTATTAAAATTTATAAATCGTGTTTTCATGTTTCCTCTTGGTATTAAGTAATTTCAAAACCACTTATCAGGAATATTCATATGAATGCCACTCAAA
>JABSQI010000512.1 GCA_013215905.1 Legionellales bacterium
TATATTTCTTGTTTCATTATTGCACAATTATTTTACATTATTCCATAAGTTTTTTAC
Source organism: Legionellales bacterium (assembly GCA_013215905.1). The sequence continues at coordinate 58 of JABSQI010000512.1, forward strand.
ACTTTTCTTCGTCTTTTCTTCGCTTTTTTTAGGAAAAACTTGAAAATCTTTTCTTTGTATTCTTTGTATTTGATTAATTCGTCCAATATTTGAAGGCAGTTCTACTCGTAATATGGTATTTTTGGCCCAAGTTGGACGTTTGGTTGATTGATCTTTGGCTTACTTTTAACGAATAGTTGTAAGGTCTTCTTTTTCCCAGTTTCTTGACGATTAAGAACCGGGTTCGAAGAGAATGATAAAAGCTTCTAAAATATTCAATCGTTGAAAATCGTTCTGGTCGTTTAGTGGTCATTTGTTGTCGATTTCAGCCCTAGTTAATAGTAATTATTCCTATGTAGGTATTTCTGTTTGTCTGAGGGGATACATGCCTTAACATACCCCCTATAATTCGGGTCATCGTTTATACCGAAATTGAAGAAATAACTAAAAAGATGGCATCTGCGGGTGGAAATACAGTTTCCTAATAATAATCGATAAAAATTTAGAAAAAGGTTTGGATGAGGCTGGGGATGCAGAGCGGTTAGAACAAATCATTTTACCTTTATTGGTTATTTTAAAAGAAACATGAGCCTCGCGGTGAATCCATTCTTAAAATTTCGTTCCAAAAAGTTTCATTACCAGTTTCACTAAAAATGAGGAAAATTTCAAAATATGCAAGATTTGGCAGAAAAATTACACCTTATATTATTGTGTTAAAAGTGAAATGACTTCCTTGATAATCTGAAACGAGTTCTTGTTATTATACATTTGTGGCCCAGTTAAACTGGTTCCCTATAAAGAAAAAATTGAGTATACATCACAGTTCTGACATGAATAGATACTCTGATAGGGTTGGATACAGGCTTAGATTCACTGGATGTATATGTACCATTAGAGATATGGGCCACGTGTTCCTGCCTGAGTGTTTTGATCTTCAATTTTCTTTCCTCGTCTTCCATTTCTTCAGATCTCCTTCTCTCTATCTATTCTGGATTTTTTTGGACTTACCAATTTTTTTTACCCTTTTTCAAATACCCCTAATTTTCAAACTCGTGAATTCCGCATCATTGTTCCAGTGACTGGTAAAGATAGTATTTCGGCGCAAAAAGATGGATTACCGCCGGATATAACTCAACTTCAGGGGATAAAAACACCTCTTGATCACTAAGCTTCAATATGTATCAGTAGGAAACAAGGCGTATACAAATCATGTTTTTTCGGCAAAGCTATCAACAATTATGTACAAGTATATATGTAAATATAGTATATATGTAAATCAAATAAACGTCAATTTTCGTTGAACCTAGAGAATGGGGCCTCGAATGTTTCTTAGAATATTCTTAATATTGTGCAAATCTGAGCCTCGTGATTCTTATAAAATTCCTATAAAAAACAAAAGAACCAATCAATGGAGTTCTACTAAAGCGACTACAGAAGCTATTTATGCGCTACTTATGACGGGAAATGATTGGCTTTCTGTTTCAGATAATACAATAATCACCGATCTAATTTTAAAATTGTCATTATTAAGGATCTTTTGGGTAC
>JABSQI010000513.1 GCA_013215905.1 Legionellales bacterium
AATTCTTTAGTTGTTCTTGATTTTACCGTATGAACCCAATTATCATTTTTAGTTTTTCCAGTACTTGTTATGTAGTACCAGTCTTTAGGAAGTATTACAGTAGCACAATTATAACTCTCAGGAACATTAAACCACCCTATACTTTCATTCAACTTTGTTAAGTCCTCTTGAACCTTAAGCTCTCTTGTTGTTTTTTGTTTACTCATTTTTTAAGTTCTTGATTCTCTTTAGTTAATCTTCGACATTCTTTTGATAGTCTTCTAATTTCATAATCCATATTTAAAACCATTTTATAAGTGCTGTACATATTGTTCATCATGTCTAAAAACTTATTATCTCCAGTATCAATAAATCTAGTTTTACATGATTCTAATTGACCCATTAAGAAAGTAGTCCCTAACAATAAAGATGTTTTATAACCATCAATTGCTTTTTGTTTATCAAATTTTTTCATAACTAAAAAGGAGCGTCATTAAATTCATTACTAAGTGGTAAAGGCTTTAATTCTAAATCATCTTTTTTAACATTATTTAATATGTTTTGACCTCCCATAGTAAACCCTAAGCCGCTGTTAAATTCAAAATCTAAAGGATCATCAATAGGAGTTACTTTTCCGCCCGTCTCAGTATCTTTAATTTTTCTAATATAAACTTCAGTAGTAAAGTTTCTTAATGGATGCCCTACCAAACGATGAATAGTTAAAAAATCATCTGTTCTATTTCCGAAAGGTTGCCCCCCTTCACTTTGTGATTTACTAGGTGGTGAAGTATAACCAGCGTAATCATGCCCTTCAGGATATGTTCGTCTTGCTGCCTCACTTACAACATGAGTATTTACATAAACGCTTTTACCTGTAAAATTAGTAAACTCCCTAGACTCATTTAAAAAGTCATAGTTTGCAGCGTGTGTATAATCTCTTTTCATTCCAGTAAACGGATCAATTAAACAGCCGTCACTATCAGAGTCAGCAAATATTTTAAATAACTCTTTAGATTCATATTGTTTTTCATTAGATATGAAAGTAAACCAACCTTTAATAATTTCCTCAACTCTAAAAACCTCTACTAAATCCATTTCTTGCAACCTTTGCCCCGTATAAAATTGTATTAATTGCCTTACTAATTGTCCAGCTTTATTTTCTCCGCTGTAAATAGTCCATTTAAGACCATGTTTTGATGATAAGGTCAAATAGTACCAAAGAATCCAGATAGTCTTTCCTACGTTATCTAAACCGTTAATAATCGTAAGCTGTCCTGTCTTAAACCGTATAGAATCATCTAACTTTATTAATCCAGTTCCTAAACCCTTTGAAATCTTGCCTGAATGATAGTCTTGTAGGTAAGTATTAATATTCTCTTGTTTTTCTAACATCCGATCCACCCCCTGTTCTTCTTTTGTTTTTTAGTGATTACTATTAATATTCACTCTTTGCGCTAAGCGGAAAACGTAATTATTTTCTCAAACATTATTTCAAACATCCCCTCTCGCTATTAGCTGACATCTTTGGCTACGTTGGAAAGGCCAACAACTGCCTTATTGCAGAAATTGACTTAATATTATATAACTTATCATT
>JABSQI010000514.1 GCA_013215905.1 Legionellales bacterium
TTTGTTAATAAAAATATTTTGTTGGGGTAGATTTTGAAGATTTTATAATGGTAGAAAAACTTTATAAATTTATCTCTTGAAGAGATTTTTATAGAATTTAATTCTTAATGACTAAAAATAATTCAATTATGTTTCTATAAGGGAGAAACACTAGTCTATTTAATATTAATAGTATAATATTTGTTGGTTAGATATGGATTTAATTAAAATTTTGCCATATCTTGTTTGGATGTTGCTATAATTAGTATACTATTCGAGAAAAATATGTCTGATTTTAATGTTCTAGATTTATTAATATTAGTTATTATTATTGCATCTGCCTTAATGGGACTGTTGCGAGGGTTTGTTAAGGAAGCCCTCTCTGTTGGTGCTTGGATTATTTCAACTTGGGTTGCGGTTGCTTTTGGTGATGAATTATCTGCTGTGGTATCAGCTCATGTTGATAATAAAATTTTAATTCTTATTATTTCTTATGGCGGATTATTTTTTGGTACTTTAATATTTAGCACAATAATTAATTTCTTAATTTCTAATGTAGTAAAAATGACTGGATTTACTTTCACAGATAGGATGATGGGGATCTTATTTGGGATTTTAAGAGGAGTAGTATTTATTGCTATTCTTGCATTAGCTGCAAAAATGTTATCATTTGATGATGCACATTGGTGGTCATCCTCAGAGTATATTAAGTATTTCAACCCAATATCTGAATGGCTGCATCAGTTTGTTCCTGATAATCTAGAAGATGTTAAAAATGTTAAGATGCCTGAACTTTCAATAGATAAAATTAAAGAACTAAATAATTAAAAATATAATACCTCTATAGAATGACCATCTTGGATTTTTAGTATATTACCAAATCCATGCCAGTCGCTGAGGGTATATCTTGTAATATAGGTACTATTGTTTCTGATCAGTTGAATAGATGGAATATGTGTATGACCATGTATTAAGATATCTACTTTGCAATTGGACATTTTTTTAATAAATTTTGTATTATCTTGAATGTCGATGGTAAAATGCTGATATTCAGAGTTGGCTTTACGAAGATGGTTAGCTAGCTTTATTCGAATTTTTTTTGATAACCTAAAAAATATATTTTTGACTAAATTAAATTTATTAAGGAATAAACAAGATCTTCTAAAAATTTGATACTTGATTGTTTTATCGAATAGTAGATCACCATGGCTTAACATTATTTTCTTATTGTTTATAGTAAGAAAGTGGGGATCATCTATAAATTTTATTTTTGTTTCATTGTAAAATTTTTCCCCATATAAAAAATCTCTATTTCCATACATTAGGAAAGTTCTAGGGGTGGGAGAATTAAATTTATTTAAGGCTTGTATTACTGTTTTGTATTCGTCTAGGTGAATGTCATCTCCAACCCAATAATTTGTGAAGTCCCCCAAAATATATAATTTTTCTATCTCATTAGAGTACTTAAGTAAAAATTTCGTAAATATTTCTGAATTTTCACAATGATTTGGTGATAAGTGCAAGTCTGCAATAAAAAATATAGACATAATGTTTTATTAATAAAGAATTATAAAATCTTTTGATATA
>JABSQI010000515.1 GCA_013215905.1 Legionellales bacterium
TTCGCTACTGCCTTTTTAGCTGTTGTTTTCTTCGCTACTGCCTTTTTAGCTGTTGTTTTCTTCGCTGCCATTTTTTTGCTCAATGTCTTTACTGTTTTATTTGGAGACTTTTTTTTAACTTCGCTCGCTTTTTTTCCGCTCCTTGGATTAGACTTCTTTTTACTGGATATTGCAGATTTCGCCATCATTATTCCTTAATATTTTTTCATCGGAATATATATACCAAAATCCTTTGCAAACACAATATATTTTTCAATCATTCAACTCAAATAGCCCAATGTGGCACGTTCTAAACCAGCTAAATCCATTAAACTTTGTATTTGCTTAAATCCTGACATCTTAATTAAAGAACGTACATTTTCACCCTGATCATATCCATGTTCCACAATCAATAAAGAATTCCTATTCAAATATTTAGAAGCGTTTACAATGATTTTCTCTAGCTCAACCATGCCGTTTAGTCCCCCATCCAAAGCGGTGATAGGTTCAAATTTAATTTCCCCAAGAAAATGTGGATCATCAGAAACAATATATGGAGGATTGCTAACAATAATATCAAATCTCTGTCCAAGAAACGGAACAAACCAATCTCCTTGTATAAAGCTGATATTATCTAATTTATACTTAAGTGCATTTTTATGGGCTATTTTAAGAGCATCTCCACTTTGATCAGAACCAGTAATCTGCCACTTGCTACACTCATAAGCTAGACTAACAGCTATTGCGCCACTACCAGTTCCTAAATCCAATACTGATTTTGCTGAATTTGTGGAAGTTCTTTTCAATATTTCTTCCACCAACAACTCTGTTTCAGATCTTGGGATCAAAACATTTTCATCAACATACAAGGATAACTCCCAAAAATCTTTCCTATTAATAATATATGCTAAAGGCTTGCCAGTTTTTCTATCATCAAGATATTTTTGATATCTTTCCTGCTGTTCTAAAGATAATCTTAAATCTCCACTAGTATATAACTTCGATCTTGGTTGATTTAGTATCTTTGCAAGAAATATTTCCGATTCAAAAAAACTAACATCTGTTATATCTGCTAAATATTCTGCGCCTTTTGATAATGCTTGCCTTACCGTAAGAATAATAATCCCCAAATAGAATAACATTATGGAGTATTATTCCATATCGATATTTCATAAATCAAATATATAATAGTACCATTCATCTAAATGTAAACTTAATTAATCCATAAAAACATACTATATAATCATATTAATAAGCAGATATACGAAAATATAGAAATTATCCATAAAGCCTATAAACATTCAAAAATATATTAATTCTTTGAATTTGAGATAACAATAGTATAAGATACCACGGAAATGATATTTTAAGGAAATCTTATGAGTACAGAATCCGTAAAAAAAACCTACAAAAGATTATCCTCTGTTTACAATATAATTTACAACGGAATTTTTACTCAAGGTAGAAAATCAATAGTTAATGATGTAAATGATATGTTCAAGAATCAAGAAATTGATATATTGGAAGTAGGGGTAGGAACAGGATTGTCATTACCCTACTACGATTCATCTCATAAAGTTGTAGGGA
>JABSQI010000516.1 GCA_013215905.1 Legionellales bacterium
CCATTAAAATCATAATATATATTTCCACCAACAAATGTACTGTGTAGATCACCTTTAGATTTTACAGTTATTTTTTCAGAATAATTGTCATCTGGATCTGGATTATTTGATTCAGATTCTTTGTAAATAACATTTTTTATTTGAGCTCTAGTGTGATGTAAGTCAAGTTCAGCTCTTATTTGTTTAAAGTGCTTACCAATAGCAATTCCAAAATTGAATGCTGGGTCAAATTCATAACCATAACCGACAAATTCATCGATTTGAGAACTATTAACGTTAAATTTTTGGGAATCACTTAATTTATTAAGATGACTATACCCTAATTTCCCAGAAATATATATTCCTTTAGAACTAGCTAAAGCAATATGTCCTAAGCATATCAAGCATAGAAAAATTATCGTTATACAGCTTTTTTTATTCATTTTTATTTCCCTTGCGACATCAAAACAATGGGAATGTTAACAACTACTACTTAACAAGTCAATAAGTTCTATCAAATCACCGTCGGAATATATCTGAGTCATTTTCATAAGAGATCTTCTAATATATTTTGCATAGCTAAATTAATTGTTAGAATTTATACACGACAAAAATCACTCTATTTTGTCAAATACATTTATCACTTTATCTTTATCTAGAAAATATTTTTAAAAATATCTTATACATTCAATGAAAACAAATCCTCTATAAAAATTGCTAAGTATAATCTTAATTGCTAGATTGGCTAAGAATACATTATTTCTGAATAAAAATATAAATTCGTAGAACTACGCTAGGAGCTAAAGCTATTTATTTTTTCAATTTCATTTAAATAAAATTCAGAAAGAAAAAATGCTTCGTATAGCATTGCAAAGTCTATCCCCAATGTTACGTCGCCAGTATTTATATTATACTTAATAAAAGATGGTTGTTTATTCTCCATAGATTTAATTGCAGCAAAAATTTTCTTCCTTTTTATTGCAAGTTTTTTACTTTCTTCTATGTAGCGTTTCTCACTTTCCTGATATTCAAGCTCTTTAAATATCATTTTCTCATTACTAGTAACTGTTACTTCATATTCTGCTCTAGTATCAGAATGGTTTTTAAGGGTAAACATTATAAAACCTTCATTTTGATCATTTATTTTGATAGAACTGATCATAATCACTTTTGGGCTTAGCTGTTTTATTTTAAAATTGTGTTCAGAAAAATCTAAAAATATATCTTTAGGAGAAGCAGAAAATTCAATCTTTTTTTGAATGAATATTGAGTAAACTCTGCCTGGTTTTACATTGTGAATCAAAATGGGTCTATCATTTTTCCTATCTACTGCAAATGCTCTATAGCAAGTACCAGTATAATCACTCAAATGTAGCCCTGCTGCAGTGGAGCATAGTGGCAAAAACCCTAACAGAATTATTTTAATTAATGCATTCACTATTAGTCACAATAAATAAAAACTATATTCATATTTAATAATACAATCTTGATATATTCTACCTATTTAATACCTAAAAATACAATTTAAATTCCAGATTTTAATTCTCAATATATAAATATCCTAAGACTATATACTAGCTA
>JABSQI010000517.1 GCA_013215905.1 Legionellales bacterium
AGATATATGATTTATTTTGTGACTTTTGAATTAGTTACATAGTTCATTCTAGATTAGTATAAATATTTAATAGGTATAAAGACAAGTGTAATTAATAAAAAATATATGCATAAATTAAATAACTGACTACCATCAATAATTAACATGTAGAATATAGTAAAATTCCAAAAACAGGGGAATCCTCTAAAAAAGTTATCTTTGGTTTTGGCATTTTGATGAGAAAATTGATAACTAGATGCAATTATGATCATAAATATTATTGGCATTGTCCAGCATGGTGATACAAAATTTCTTACATATATAAAGAAACAAGGTACAATGACATATGCTACAAAATCAACTAAGTTATCTAGTAGCGCTCCGTCTATTTGTGGTATGTTTTGTTTTACCTTGAATTTTCTAGCAAGAGTACCATCAATGGAGTCTATTACTAAGCATCCTGCTAGAGCCCAGATAGAGTTAATCCATTGATGTTTGTGTATAAAAATTAAACTTAGGATGCATAAAAAAGCTCCGCTTGAGGTTAATAAATGAACAATCCATCCAGATAAATATAAAGGCTTTCTGTTGCGCATATTACTTCCTATTGAACTTTGCTAATAGTAATATTTCTTAAATAGTTTGTATAGGTAATTTGGCTATTATTAAAGCTTTGCTTTGATAAAATAGCGGTGAATTTAATATAATTAAATAGCAGCATTATGCTATTAAATATATACTGTAAAAGCAGTAAATTGTATCCTGGTAAAAATATAATATTAAGGATTAGAGCAATAATGATAAGAAGAATATTTAGCTTAATGACTCCAATTTTTAGCTTTATTGTCGTATCAATGGGTAGTGCTTTATTAACTACCTTGGTTCCCTTGAGGTTAGAAATAGAAGGGCAGACAGAAATTATTATAGGTTTAATTTCTTCTGCTTTTTATGCTGGTATGACTTTGGGATCTTTTAAAATAGAACCTATTGTATCTAGAATAGGGCATATTCGTGCTTATTCTGCTTTTGCTGCTATTTTGGCAGCAGTGACTTTATTACAAGGAATGCATTTTTATCCCATTTTTTGGTTTTTTATTAGACTTGTAACTGGTTATAGTATGGCAGGTATTTTCATTATAATTGAAAGCTGGTTTTTAGCTTCAGGACCAACAGAGTATCGAGGAAGATTATTAGCACTATATATGATTACAATGTACGCTGCTCAAGGAGGCGGACAATTTCTATTATATATCGGTGATATAAAATCTTTAGAACTTTTTTGTATTATTGCAATATTATTTTCAATATCTATTGTGCCTTTAACTTTAACAAGAATGAAATCTCCTCATGTACATGAACCGTCTGCTTTAAGACTAAAAGTTTTATATAAGATATCGCCATCTGGTATGCTTGGAGCATTTTCTGCTGGCATTATATTAGGTAGTCTCTATAGTTTGCTACCTATATATGTTTTGTTGGCAGGGTATCAGGTTGATGTTATTGCCATGACTATGGGGTTATTAATTTTTGGAGGAATATTATTACAATATCCAATTGGAAAATTATCAGATCTATTTGAT
>JABSQI010000518.1 GCA_013215905.1 Legionellales bacterium
TATTGATGAAACAAACCAGTACGCGGAATTAGAAACTGGCAATACTAGTTTAGCATTTGCTTCAGAAACATTAGCAAAATCAAATGGCGTAGATTTTTCTGCTAATAATCCTAAAAATCAATCTCCAGGTTTTGAAATAGGTTTAGTTAGCAACGACCTTGAGCATGATTTTGATTTTGCTTGTAAACAAGGAGCCACCCCTATTAAAAAACCATCAAAAAAACCTTGGGGACAAATAGTTGGTTATGTAAAAGATATTAACGGTATAATTATTGAAATTTGTAGTCCGATATAGTTTTATTAAACTATAAATATTACTTCAACTGCTATAAAAAAATCTAAATAAATTTCTTTAGAGTTTCAGTAATATCAAATTGGAGCTCTGGTCTATCTTTTATATCAAGTCTCATATATGGTTCTTCAACAAGACGACCTTGTGTTTTACTTTGAAGATCTGCTTTTTCTAGAACTATATTAGTTATTTTTTCTTCTACACCAAACACCCCTATTTTCTGCTTTTTTTTGTCTGTACTTTTCATATTATTTAGATCTACTTCAACACCATTTAATGCTTCAGAATATTTTTTTTCAAACTCACCATACTTAGCTTCTTTTTTTCGTCTGTTTCTTCTATGAAAATAAAAACCAAGAGCTGCTATTCCAGCAACAATAACCCCGGCAACCCCACCAGATAGCATAGCTATACCAACAGTTACTGCTGCACCTGATACTACCCCAAATGTAACCAGTGAACCAACAAAAGTAGATGTAATGCCAGTAATACTAAATGCTGCAATATTCTCATGAAGAGTTTTCTTAAAAATTCTCCCCCCTGCTGTTGATCTTGCAACATCAGTTGTTTGTTTTAATCTATCAAACATCACATGCCTGAGACCATTTGTATAAGCTTCAAAAGCTTTTGTGATCCCCATTATATTCTCATCATCATGATATAGAGTATCCCCCATAGTTTTACCATATTTAGGAGATTTATCATCTCTTGATCTAACGTATACTCTTCTTTTTATTAATTTTCCATCCTTATTATATTTCCTCCGTTGATATGTATAAGAACCATCATCTACATGATCTAGTTTATCCCAAGCATACAATGAATTAGCATTATTCGCGATATCATTTATCAGACAATACCTAACCATATCACTAGCTAACCCTCTCGTTGTAGTTCTTGTACCCCATCCCCTTTTTCTTGAAAACATATGTTTTTGAGGTTCTTCAACAAACTCTAAAATAAATCCCCTTAAGGTTCCAAGAGCATCTTCTGATTTCTCAGATAATTCCCTTAACTCATCTCCTCTTTTAATTTTTTCTTCAAATTCATCTGTTTTTATTCCACTTTGCACTATTTTTAATTTCTTATCAAATACATAGTCTTTATCTGTAAGCTAATAGTTACCTATTATTGCATAATCTGATGGTCGACCTACATAACTCTTCCCTTTCTGTAAATGCTTGTTAAAGCTATGATGCTCCATGGAAATTTCTGGTTGAAATACTGAAGCAATAGCAGCGACTTTATGCAGCTTAATTTCATC
>JABSQI010000519.1 GCA_013215905.1 Legionellales bacterium
CATTTCTGTTGTTTTTGCTAAAGTAAGTTTCCTCTCATCCAATCTTAAAGAATTATATAGATGAATAGTAGCTGCATAATTTTTGAAGACAAATTTTTCTTGTTCTGTTACAACTTCTAACATTCTTTCTCTGACGGTATTTGATATTGTGCCAATTGCTAAGGAATCACAAAATTTATCAATCAGATATTTTTTTTCATTAATATCTAAATCAAAACAATCCTCTATTGTATCTAATGCCTTATTTATATTATATTCCACCATTACAGGATGTTGTAAATGTTGGTCCAATTTTAATATTGGGATTGCAAAACTTCTTGACTGTTTTAACAGCGTTTCTATGTTGCTATTAATTATTCTTTTCTGGTGCTCTGTATTCATAAGATATAATTGTATATTATATCTTAATGGAAAACTATATTATAAATGGATAGAGTTATGAAATAGAGCAATTCCAACGGATAATATTTATTCTATTTTGGTTATTTTTATGGATTATACAATAATTTGAGGGAGAAACTTTATAATTTTCCATTGATTCATTTTTTGCTACATTTTGCCAAATTCCTGATAAAAATAAAAGATATCTAATAATCCCTTGGCTAGATACAACTAGGGTATTTCCTGTATCAGAATAGGGGATATTATGAATAAGGTTTTTTAGAGCGTTTATGCAAGCATCATCGCTGCCATGGAATACATTATGAGGCCAAATAGCCTGTTTGTTCCATTTCTTATACTCTGTTGGGAATTTGTTTTTAATTTCATCACTAGTTAAATTCTCCCATAAACCATAATCAATTTCATCCAATTCATGTACAATATTTACTCTATCGTTGTCAGATAAAATTTGTGCGGTTTGAATCTGTCTTTTTAAAGAGCCACAGTAATAATTGGCAAAAGATATATTCTTTGTAGAGAAATGCTTCTTCAATTGTCTAATTTGTTCTATTCCTTTTTCCGTTAAAGGAATATCTGTTTTAGCGCCAATTTGTCTGGGCTTTTCATTTGAATTGAATGTATTACCGTGGCGTACAAAATATAAATTCACTATACAAGCTCTCCTTCTGAGTTAATTATATTTTCAACAATACTAATATCATCTGGGTGATCAACAGACCAGTATGACCTGTTTTTTAAGGAAACCTCAACCATTTTTATAGGTATTTGATTCTCTAGTGCTCTTAATTGCTCTAGACTTTCTATTTTCTCTAATTTGCTTTGCGGTATTTTTTGGAGTCGTTTTAAAGTGGGTGTTCTATAGGCATACATGCCGATATGTTTGTATAAACTTTTAATTTTATCTGCCTGTCTATGGTGGGGGATAACACCTTTTGAAAAATATAATGCATTATTATTATTGTCAAAAACAACTGTAGTGCCAGTTAAGCTGCCTTCTGATTTATTTTGTATAAATCTTTTTAATAAGCTTCCAGTTAATAGATGCATAGGGGTAGCTAAGTCAATTGATGGGTCATCTAACATAGCCTTCAATAGGTCATCGATTATCCAATGTGGTAGAAGAGGAGCATCTCCTTGTAAATTAATC
>JABSQI010000052.1:0-4791 GCA_013215905.1 Legionellales bacterium
TTCTTAGCTTCAATATCATTTGAATATTTAGAAATTAAACACAGCCTAGCAACAGCCCCAATACTTGCAAGAGCTTCACCTCTAAAGCCCAAACTTCTGATACTAACTAGATCATCAAGTTTAGTTATTTTACTAGTTGCATGAGGGGTAACTGATAATACTAAGTCATCACGATGAATCCCATTCCCATTATCAATTATTCTAATTTTGCCAATTCCACCATTCTCAATATCAATCCTAATACTATCCGCATCAGCATCTAGACTATTTTCTAATAGTTCCTTAACTACGGAAGCAGGTCTTTCAACGACTTCACCGGCTGCAATTTGATTTGCTACATTAGCATCAAGTTTACTTATTCTACTCATGATATTTTTGGAATTCTCAATTCCATACCTGGTTTTAATACAGTAGTTGTTAAATTATTCATTTTCATAATGTTAGGAACCCTAGTAGAATATTTTTTAGCTATTTTAGCAAGATTATCTCCCTTCTTTACAATATGCCTATAGTACTTACTACCATAACAAGTACCTTTAATTGGATTTGCTTTCAAATATTTTATAATACCTGAAAATATAGCTCTTGCAAGTAATCGACAGTTTTTAACTTTTCTCAACTTCTTTTCCTCTTTAACATTAGATAGAAAACCAAGTTCTATTAAAACAGATGGTATATCAGGAGACTTTAAAACAGCAAAAGGTCCTTTTTCTATACGTTTAGAATGTAAACTTGTAACTGTAGATAACTCTCTTAAGATACTGCTAGCCATTTTAGTACTAGCAGCAAGTGTAGCTGTCTGAGACAGATCATAGAGCATAGTACGTAAAAAGCTATCTTTGTGCTTCAAATCAATATTCCCACCAAGAACAGAATAATTTTCTCTAGCAGCTACCCAGCGAGCTGCCTCAGTAGTAGCTCCATGCCTAGATAGAACGTAAACACTTGCGCCTTTACATGATTGATTATTAAATCCATCAGCATGAATCGATAAAAAAAGATCACTTGATTTTTTTCTTGCATGTTGCAATCTCTTTCTAATATGTAAATAGCGATCAGAATTTCTAGTAAGTATTGCTACTAAGCCAGGTTCTCGATTTATAATTTCTTTTAATAATAAAGAAACTCTCAAAGTAACGTCCTTCTCACGTAAACCATATTGCCCAATCACCCCCGGATCATGGCCACCATGACCAGGATCAATTAATATTCTAATATCTCTTAAAGGAGCTACTTTCTTTCTTGCATGTTTCCTCGATTTCTTTGGAGGAGCATTGTCTAACTTATAAAAAACAATCTCTAGTTCTTTATCTTGCTTTTTATACCTATCCTTATATGTAGCATTATTAATAACATGAAAAACTATCCTTAATTTATTTTTATCCTGATACGATCTTATATTCTTTAAAAATGTATTATCAATAGATAATTTCTGAAAATTATATTTCGTTTTAGCATTATCTAATTCTAAAACTACTCTAGAAGCATTGTGAGTTGTATATAATTTATATTTGGGTAACCGGGTGAATTTTATTTTTAGTTTAGTATATCTTGGAGTATTTTGTAATTTCACATTATGAACGGAATTAATATTTTTAGCATTAATATCTGCAATTAAGAATAGGAGAATTAATAAAAGACTATTGCGAATAATACATCTATGATTTATTGTTACTAACATTTTCTAGCAAATTAGTTAAAAATTCACTCGCTCTGGCAGATCTAGCTGTCATTAAAATTTGGCGACCATTATCATTGAATAACAGTTCAACAAGCAGATCAGCCAAAGGTATTAAATTACCACCATTTTCAGCCCACTCAATAAATATCATTGAACTACCGCTAATCATTTCCGGAATTTCAGTGTATTCTAACTCATCTGGAGAATCAATTCTATATAGATCAATATGAAAAATATCGAAACCGCAAGTATATCTCTCAACAATCGTAAATGTAGGGCTAGTAATTATCTCATTTATCCCTAGAGTTTTTAGTATATACTGTACCAAAGTCGTTTTACCAACACCTAGTTCACCCTTTAAATAACAGCAAAAAGGTTTGTTAATACTTCTAGCAAAACTTTCAGCAAACTCTTGTAACTTAGTTAAATTATCTAGATTAAATTTTACAGCCATAAACCTTTAGATATTGATCACTTCAGTAATTCGCTCAATTAAATCAGTAGCCATTATCCCTCTTGGCTTACCATATGCAGCCATATCACCAGATAAAGCATGAATCGTAACAGCTATTTTTGCAGCAGAAAACATCTCACACCCACTCACCAAACATCCTGCAATAACACCGCTTAAAATATCTCCAGAACCAGCAGTTGCCATACTTGGATTACCATATTTAGATATATAATATCTAGATCCTTCATCACATACTATACTTCCAGCACCTTTTAAAATAACAGTTGCCTGATAATTTTTGGCGATATCTCTTGCAGATTTAAATCTATTTTTCTGTACTAGAGATGAATTAGAAAGATTTAATAAACTAGCAGCCTCACCAGCATGTGGAGTTAAAATTAAATTTAGAAAATTCTTTGGATACTTAGCTAACAATCTTAATCCACCTGCATCTAAAATTGTTGTTCCAGGATAATTAAAATTCTCCCAAACAATTTTTGACCAGCCATCATCTGCCATTCCTGGCCCAAATACAACTGCATCAGCATCTGCTAAATATCCTGAAAATGAATCATCAAAAGGATAAACAATTGCTTCTGGAATATAACCTGTTATATGCCCGCAGTGCCTCTCATCGGTAATAATTGTCACTTTCCCTGCTGCCATCCTAAAAGCTGCTTTTGCCGCCATCATCACTGCACCAGCCATCCCCTTAGCTCCGCCAACAATTACTACATTCCCATAATCCCCTTTATGAGAATTCTTTTTTCTTGGAGATAAACAATCGTTTATATCTTCTTTGCGTAAAATCTCGCCCACATGATCCACTCTAGTAAAAATATCACTATCAACATTCAAGGAGTCAACAAACAATTCACCTACATAATCAACAGCATCATTAGTTAACATTCCAATTTTATTTGCAATAAATGTAATAGTATAATTAGCATTAACAGCTTCTGGCATTACACTTCCAGTATCAGAATTAATTCCACTTGGGATATCTATACTAATTGTTGGAACATCTTGTGTATTAATCCAGCGTATAGCTTTTAATAAATCACCATCTAACTCTCTAGAAATACCTAACCCTAACAAACCATCTACTATTA
Organism: Legionellales bacterium; assembly: GCA_013215905.1. The sequence continues at coordinate 3,248 of JABSQI010000052.1, forward strand.
TATTAGGATCATAGCTACCCAGAGGATCAAAATTTGTAATACGCACTCCAGCATTTTTACATAATTTATACGCATTCTTGGCTGGCATTGGTAAATCATCAGGATCACTAAGATAAACTACGGATACTTTATAACCTCTAGCATGCGCCAATCTAGCAACCACATAGCCATCTCCACCATTATTGCCAGGACCACAAAATATTAAAATGGAGCAAGGGCTAAACTTAGATTCTATAAATTCAAAAACAGACTCTCCTGCTCTATCCATCAACTCATTAATTGCTACAACTTGGGAAGCGTGTTCTTCCAGTTTGCGAATACCTTGCACATCATAACATTTATGCAATTGTGAATGATTAGTCATACTGATTTTGCAATATATACTTTCTATAATATTTGAGTTCAGCTATCGAATCCTTAATATCCTGCAAAGCTAAATGTTCGGCCTGCTTATCAAATCCTCTGGCAACTTTAGGAAACCAAAGGTTAGCTAGAATCTTAAGAGTACTCACATCAAGATGTCGATAATGAAAAAATTTTTCTAGGGTAGGCATATATTTAGACAAAAACCTTCTATCTTGACATATAGAGTTTCCACACATCGGAGACTCCCCTGCGGGGACATATTTTTTTAGAAAACTAAGAGTTTGATCTTCAGCTTCTTTTTCAGAAACATTACTCTGATTTACCCGATCTAGAAGACCTGATTTTGTATGATGAGAAACATTCCATTCATCCATGTTTGCTAAAACCTTCGGATTTTGAAAAACAGCAATTGTAGGACCTTCTGCAAGAACTTCCAACTCAGAATCAGTGACTATAGTTGCTATTTCTATAATATGATCTGTATTAGGATCTAACCCAGTCATTTCCAAATCGATCCAAATCAAATTATTCTTATTCATATTTCCTTACTTTAATATATCCATTATTGATGCTCAAACTTAGATTATGAAGCATGAATAATTATTTTTATGCTTGTAAATTAGCCAAAAATGTTAGCACTAGCACACATGTCTAGTCTATCTTAAACAATACATAATAAAACGCAAATTATACTTGTATATGTTTGACATGCAATAATATATCGTATAGCATTTCAAGCTATGGAATGCTCAGCACAACACGTACTTATATTTGGTACAAAGGCATTCGTGGGGTGAAATTTTAGTAAAAATATACTAGATATTATAATCAAAATAGGATTGAAACATTCTATTGTCTCATAACTGATTGATAGTTGGTTTAAAAGTAGCTTATGCTTGAACATTTGACCAAAACTAGACCATTTTTATAAAATGTGGTACAATATTTACCATGAAACAAGATAACGCTCTTAAATCAGATTTTTGTACTCTAGCTTTAGATGTAATTGCTACAGAGGCAGAAGCAGTAGCATCTGTTAAAAACCAAATAGACAATAACTTTTATTTGGCATGTCAGGCATTACTAGCATGCAAGGGAAAAATTGTTGTTGTTGGGATGGGTAAATCTGGCCATATAGCTAATAAAATAGCCGAAACCTTCTCGAGTACTGGAAGCCC
>JABSQI010000052.1:4801-8868 GCA_013215905.1 Legionellales bacterium
CATGCTTTATGCACCCTAGTGAAGCAAGTCACGGAGACATTGGTATGGTTACAAAAGAAGACACCGTGTTAATTTTATCAAACTCTGGCGCAACACCTGAAGTACTTAATTTACTCTCTGCAATAAAAAGGCTCGAAGTGCCATGCATATCTATAACCGGTAATCCAAATTCGCCCTTATCTAAAAATAGCAATATAAATATGTCTATCCAGATCGATAAAGAAGCATGTCCTCTTGGACTAGCACCCACATCAAGCACAACGGCAACTCTAGTTTTAGGCGATGCTCTAGCAATAGCTCTATTGCAAAGCAGAGGATTTACAAAAAATGACTTTGCTAAAACCCATCCTGGAGGCAGTTTAGGTCGCAGATTAATACTAAGAGTAAAAGATCTAATGAAAACTGGAGATAGGATCCCTAAAGTATTACCAGATACCACCATTAAGGAAGCGCTACTAGAGATGTCGACTAAAACCCTTGGATTCACGGGGATAGTTGATGAAAATGATAACATTAAAGGAATATTCACAGATGGAGATCTACGTAGAACTTTCAATAATGAATTCGACATTAAAAACACCCCGATATCAGAGGTTATGACTAAACAATATAGAGTCATTGAAGATAATGCCTTAGCAATAGACGCTCTCCAACATATGAAGCAGCATAAAATAAACTCTTCTCTTGTAATTAACAAGGAGAAGAAAATTGTTGGTGCTATAACGATGCTTCAACTTATTGAATCAGGTATTTAAACATGTTAATTAAGTATAAAAAAACACTCATAATCATAACTTCTATTGTTATACTCACAATAATTACAGTTCATTACATGCTTACGAACGATAATCAAAACATAATAGCAGATAAAGCAGACTCTAAGATACTCGATACAATAGATAGTCAATATTCCACTATTATGGAGAATATAAAAATTAAAGAGTTCTCAAAAGATGGGATTTTAACTCGCACAACTAATGCCATGAGTATGAAACATAATGAAAAAAAAGACATAATTTTTGCTAAAGAAGTTGAGATGCACATTCTAGATAGATCAGATGCACCTTATGTGGTTAATGCTGACTCAGCAACTATGACAAAGAATTTTGATAAAATCACCCTTATTGAAAACGTCAATATCATTCAAAATGGCGAAAAGGAAAATATACAAATAATCGGGAGTTCAATCACATTATACCCAGGAACAAATTACGCAGAAACTGATGAAGAAGTTACTATTATACATCAAAATACATTAACATTACGCTCAAAAGGAATGACTGCTGATTTTAATAAAAAAATCTATACTATGGATAATAATGCCAGAGGAGTTTATTATGAAGAATAAAATCCTTAAATTTATCCTCTTAGTGTTATTTATCCCGTTAGTGCATAGTAAAAAAACAGAACCATTTTACATACAATCTGGGAAAGCTAAACTATTGCACGAACAACAGCTAATGATTCACGAACATGATGTAAAAATTGATTATGCCAACTCACATTTACTTGCTGAGAAAGTAAACTCATATTTTGATAACACTCGCCAGCTAACTAAAGCACTAATATTTGGAAGTGCAAAAAAACAGGCGCATTTTTATAATGCTTTAGAAGATGATAAACCAGACTTTCATGCACATGCTGATTCAATGGAATATATAGTATCAGATGGTAAACAGGTAATTCATAGAAATAATGTTAAAATTGACTATGGAGAATCACACTTAACCGCAAATCAAGTAGATTCATATTTCAATGATGAAAATAAAATTACTAAAGCCTTTGCTTTTAGTAAAGATAATCAACAATCACATTACTGGAATGATTTAGAATCTGACAAACCTACTTTACATGCTTACTCAGATTCTATTGAGTATCTTCCACTACAAGATAATATAATCATTCATAAGAATAATGTTAAAATTGACAGCGGGAATTCTCATTTAAAAGCCCAAAGGGTCACGAATTATCTAGATGATAATAATAAATTAATAAAATCAGTTGCACGTAAACCCTCCGATCAACAATTACACTACTGGAATGATTTAGAGTCTGATAAGCCAACTATTCATGCATATTCTGATCTTATAGAATATCTACCATTAGAAGACAACGTCATTATCCATACAGGAAATGTAAAGATCAATAATGGAGAATCTCATCTTATGGCTCAGAGAGTAAATTCTTATTTAGATAATAACAATAAATTAATCAAATCTGTTGCCTATAGAAATAAAAAAGAACAACTCCATTACTGGGAGCAAAATACTTCTAATGACAATGATTTTCATGCTTATGCAGATCTTATGGAATACATCCCTGATGAAGATATTGTTATTTTAACTGGGAATGTAACAATTAAAAACGCACAAGGAGTACATCAATCAGAGAATGTAAGATATAACCTAGCCAACAAAAAAATATTCTCTAATAATCCAAAAGGGAAAAAAGTTGTTATGTTATATGAAGTTAGTTAAAATTGATAAATGGACATTCTAAAAATTGCAAATATTACTAAGAAATTTAAAGGCAAAATTGCTGTTAACAACTTATCTTATCATATTCAAAGCAGCGAAGTAGTCAGCTTACTGGGGCCAAATGGCGCAGGCAAAACCACTAGTTTTTATATGGTAGTGGGTCTTATCCACCCAGATCAGGGGAAAATTTATTTTAATGATATCGATATTACTAACGCAGGAATTCATGAGCGAGCCAAATTTGGTATAAGTTATTTACCTCAAGAAGCTTCTATTTTCAGAAAACTATCAGTAGAAAAAAATATAATGGCTATTTTAGAAATACGAAAAAATCTAAATAGAAAATCTAGAAAAAATATCTTAAATAAACTTATGGAAGATCTAAATATTACTCATCTGCGATCACAAAAAGGAATAAGCCTATCAGGAGGAGAGAGAAGAAGAGTAGAAATAGCTAGGGCACTTGCAGTAGAGCCAAAATTTATTTTATTAGATGAACCATTTGCAGGAATAGATCCCCTCTCCATTATTGATACAAAAAAAATTATCAAAACCCTAAAAGAACAAAATATTGGCGTACTAATAACTGATCATAATGTACGAGAAACCTTAGATATTTGTGATAGATCCTACATAGTAAATGCGGGTCAAATAATTGCAGAAGGCTCGCCTCAAGAAATTATGAATGATCCAAAAGTACAAGAATCATATCTAGGTGATGATTTTAATATATAAATCATTTCATTAAGAAAAAATATATCTTTGATAATTAAAAATTATCACAATCTAAATGAAGAAATATTTATGAGAATTGTCCTAGATTATAGATGAATTACAGCTCCGTACACTATCCGGAACCTAGATTAACTAGATGATACAATTTAAGTATCATCTAGTTATTAAATACATTAATCTATTTACCAGAATATTCTGTTGTAGAAGCATTAAAACCAAAATCATATGTTCCTGCTTTAGCCTTTCTTAATTCAGCAACTGATATTTTTAGATAAAATTTAACCTGATTTCTACAGTTAACTCCTACTGAATTAACGTCACTAGGTAGCCATCCCCTAAAATAGGACAAAAGTAATTGGAATTTCTGATAAAATTTTCACCAAACAGGAGAATTTATGAAGAAATCAAAATTAAGCGAAGCAAAGATCGTAACAATGTTAAAAGAATATGAAAATGGAGAACCTATAGATAATTTATGTCGTACCTATGATATCTCTAGTAGTACTTTCTATACTTTGAAAGCCCAGTATTCTGGGATGGAGATATCACATTTGAAAAAGTTAAAAGAATTAGAAAAAGAAAACATTCAACTCAAAAAAATGTTTGCAAATGCGAGTCTTGAGAATAATGCACTGAAAGATGTAATTGAAAAAAAGTTAGGCGGGTAACTGAGAGAAAAGAATTGGTTAATTATTTACATATAAATCACAAGCTAAGTATAAGTCGTAGTTGTTATCTATGTAGTATTAGTCAATCTAATTTTTATTATAAGGCCAAAAAATCAGTTACCGATGAAAATATTAAATCACAATTATTAAAGTTGGCAAAAGAACATAGAACTTGGGGATTTGAAAA
>JABSQI010000520.1 GCA_013215905.1 Legionellales bacterium
GTAGTACCGTAATATATTTTATCTGAATCTGTCTCAGCTGTTTTAGTATCAATTAACATTTTTAAATATGTTACACCACCACCAGTTCTATTTCTTACACCTGCTGTCATTTCTATATTTCCTGCTTGATCGAAGAAATGTGTTTTTAATGTTATCATCCACCAACCGTATAATTCTGCTGGGAATTCAAATGTAGTTGCTGCAGCTGGACTAACACCCGCAGTATTCCTTATTGGATAAGTTGGAGGTGTTGTTTGACTTACTACATCCTGTGTAGCATTAAAAGGTATATTTGTATCAACTCCGTTAGGGAAATTAAAATAAGTCTCTGGTGCAACATTATTCCATTGGTAATAAGATACTATACGTTTAGCACAATATGTATTACTAATAAAAGTACCAATATCTCCTATTCTAAAATTCTTTGTAGGATTACCCACAATAGTAGGATCTGATCCTATTACCATGTCTGTTGCTTGAACGGTGCCTGTAGGATATGAATATATTATTGCCATATTTATTAATTATCTAATTCTTGTTTCCATGCAGGAACATCAATATTTTTCTTTTCTGCTAGCTTAACAGCTTTTTCTCCCTTTATTTTATGACTTTGAATAATGTCTTCTTTCCATCCTGGCCAAAGATTAATTCCTGCATCTTGTAGATTTTTAATTTCATCACTTGCTCCTGCATGAAAAGTTGTAGTAAATAGCGGATGGTGTCTTCTTATAAAAGTAGAATCCGCTGCAGTTGCTGCATCTTCTTGTTGTTTAAATCCAGTAGCTCTTTTAATTTTATTTGCTGTTTTAGTTTTAAACTTTCTCCACTGGTCTATAGGCCTTTGAGGTATTGTATTCTTTGTTTCATCCAGATCTACTTGTTTTTCATGATCATATTCATAAGATCGTGGAGAAGAGGAACTTGGCATAAAAATTTTTTTAGCTATTCTTGCATAAGTAGGCATTACTATATTTGCTACTTTCATCCAGGAAGGTACTTGATGTGCGGATAGTTTAGGTAAGTCATCTCTGTAGTTAGGTGAGATATTCTTAGTACTGGATAGATCTTCATCGCTTAATTTAATAGTATCAGTAATAGAAGGATCACCTCCACCTATAGGATCATTAGTTTTAGCCGCATGTATATTATGAGCATCCATTACTTCCCATGGTTGTTTCTTTTTAGGCTTAGGCCCAGTAACTATAGGTAAGTTATCCCAATCTTCTTGAGACATGTTATCTATCTGCTCTTTAGTTAAATCGAGCTCATTTTGTTTTAGAGGTGTCTTCATCTCGTTATCTTTAAATTCGCATTACGTGTATATTAATATACTTACGTGTAATCTCGGTAATTTACGGACCATGAGACAATAGGGGGTATAGTTATATATATACTTATATTAAATATTATACGGAGTATAATATTATTAGGGGCGGGTAGCTATGTGACAAAAGGGTACTACTATATATACATAATAACCTATCGTCACGTTTTTAAAAAATATAGCATATAACGAGATTTGGGGTTGTTCCTCCTTTTTTACCCTAC
>JABSQI010000521.1 GCA_013215905.1 Legionellales bacterium
CTTTAACTAAATTTTCTTGATCAAATATTGGTAAAGAATTTGTACTTGTATTAAAATTACTATCTTTCTTAGATTCATCAGGCTCACTACTACTATTTGAAAGTAAAATCTTTGGCATAACGATAGAAACTGATTCCAAAATAGGCTTCATATTTACTAATGATTTCAACATATCAAAGGAAAGTATTGCCATGTCAATACTACCTTCTTGAATATATAGCTTATCTGCAAATTGAATATCTGCTTGTTCTAATTCTAGATCAATGGATAATATCTTCCAGCTAATATTTTTATTATTAAATGTTACTTCTAAGTTAGTAGCTTCTTTTATGTAGCTACTAATTTCTTCATTACTCATTTTGGTAACTTTTAAGTAAGTCCAATAACTAAACCCCACCACACCTGATGAAATAAGTAGCAAAAATAAATATAATTTTTTAAATTTCAAAAAAGACATTTTTTCTTATAATTAATAGCGGAACATTTTATCCAAAAAATTTTTAACCCATGGGTAAACTAATACAGTACTTATCCATGAAGCTAAAATATAATAAATATTATTCACGCTAACATTTGTTATTAAACTTAATATAGTATAAACCACTATATTGCTTAGGAATACTATACTAGCAATATATATCGACTGTTGCCAAGTAGGAAAAATTCTCAGCTGTCTATATAACCTAATAACAATATAGTATAAAAGAGCAAATGCTAATGAGTGAATTCCGATGGGATAAGATAACAGGATATCCATAAATATCCCTATAAAAAATATAATTGATAGATTTAACAAAGGAGGTTCTTGTAACAATAAATATACTAAGACTATTGCTAAGAAATTTGGTCTCATATTTGAGAGTATATTAGGCAATGGCAATAATAAAAAATATAAGCCCAAAAATAAACAAATTAATAGGCTCAGATATTTTACAGCATTATTTTTCCAAATTATATTACTATGCACTTTTTTTAACCTAATTTCTTCTCCACAACAGGATCTAATAGTAGCAACAAATTAGAGCTATGCAAATTTGCGCTAGGCAATAATTTTATATTTGCAAAACCATTTCCAGAACCATTATCTATACTTATCACTTTTCCTACGGGATACCCATAAGGATATTTACCATCTAAACCAGAAGTAAAAAATAAATCCCCAATAGCTATATCTGAATTTGTGGGCATATTAGTTAAGCTCAGTTCTCCATTTTGACCACTTCCTTTCACAATCCCTCTAAGATTATTTCTAGAACTTTGGACATGCACTGAAACTCTAGAATCAGTTATTAATAATACTTTACTTGTATTATAGCCTGGAGATATTATCTGTCCAAATACTCCGTAAGAATCAAGCACTGCTTGACCACTATATACACCATCTGTAAACCCCTTATTTAAAGAATAGCTTTGGTAATAGTTGCTTCTAGATACAGCAATCAATCTAGCAACTAATGTACTTGAATGAGATAATTCTTCAGCAGATTGTAATAAAGCTCTTAATTGCTCATTCTCATTCTGTAAAGCTGTTGCTCTTTGGAGTT
>JABSQI010000522.1 GCA_013215905.1 Legionellales bacterium
GTCTGAAAAATTAATTCCTTAATATTTCATATTCATTTTCATTTGATTAGAAAACTAGTCATGTGATTAGGATTGAAAATTCAGTCTGTATCACTTATTTAGTGAATATTTTTGTGATTTCTATATTGTTTAACTGCTAGGTTATGTTCTGTTAATGTACTGCTAAATACATGTTTACCTTTGATATTAAGAACAAAATACAAATAATCACTATTCTCAGGGTTTAAAGCTGCATGGATAGAAGTTCTACTTGGATTACAAATTGGAGTTGGAGGTAAGCCTCTTCTTGTATAAGTATTATAAGGATTATCCTTTGCTAAATTTCTTTTAGTTAATCTTCCAGTATACTTATTTCCAAGACTATAAACTATAGTAGGATCTGCTTGTAATCGCATAGATTTCTTTAATCTATTTATAAATACGGCAGCCACCAGATGTTTCTCTTCTTCAAAATGTGTTTCTTTCTCAATTATAGAAGCTAATATCAATGCCTCATAAGCATTAGTATATGGTAAGTTATCTTGCCTATGTTCCCACTCATAAGTCAGCAGTTTATTCATCTTATTATAGGCCTTTTCATAAATAATTTTATCCTTAGAGTTGCTATTATAATAATACGTATCAGGATAAAAAATCCCCTCCATACTGTTTAAAGTTATCCCTGTGATCTGAGTATACGGGTGTTCATTTAAAAAATCTGTTTGCTCTATACTTTTATTTTTTTTAATTAATTCTACTATTTCAGTAAATGTTATGCCCTCGTATATCACAATTTTATGATAAATAACACTGCCATGAACAATTTTTTTTATTATAGTATATAAATTATCCGATGACTCTATACTATAATTTCCAGCCTGAATTTTTCCTTCAAGCTCTAAATAATCTAATAACCTTATAAAATACTTATCATGAGCAATAATACCCGATTTTTTAAGCTTTTTTGCTACTAATGTTAGTGAAGAGCCTACGGGTATTTCTAAAACATATTTATCCGGTATAGTTCTAGATTTAAATAGATAGCTCCCCAAAATACTAAGTACAAATAGTAATAAAATCATCATCACTAGTACTAATTTTTTTAGCATGATGTTAGATAGCTTTAAATATTAAAGAGCCATTTGTACCACCAAATCCAAATGAATTTGACATAGTATAATTTATGTTATGTTCTTGAGCGGTATGGGCTATTAAATTAATATCACACCCATCTGCAGGATTATCTAAATTAATCGTAGGAGGAGCAACATTATCCCTCATCGCAAGTATCGAGAATACGCACTCAATGGCTCCAGCAGCTCCTAATAAATGTCCAGTCATTGATTTTGTAGAGCTCATAGGTGGTGTACCTTTTGTAAATAATCTTTTTACTGCTGCAACCTCAACTTCATCACCTGCAGGAGTTGACGTTCCATGAGCATTTATATAGCCAATCTTACTTGGATCAATCTTAGCATCTTCAATTGCTGCTTCCATTGAACGATAAGCTCCATCACCATCCATAGAAGGAGCAGTAATATGATATGCATCAGCACTAGCACCAA